>CAKKQI010000437.1 GCA_919901895.1 Candidatus Brocadiaceae bacterium
AACTAAAACATTATGGCTACACAAGAACAACAACAGCAGTTACTGCAACAAAACTATGAAACAGTTATCGGATTAGAGGTTCACGTCCAATTAAAAACAAAATCCAAGATGTTCTGCGGCTGTCCGACGCGTTTCGGCGCCCGGCCGAATACCCAGGTTTGTCCGGTCTGCCTGGGCCTGCCCGGCGTCTTGCCGGTCATAAATAAGCAGGCCTTTGATTATGCCCTCAAAGCCGCCCTGGCCTTGAATTGCCGGATTTCCGATTTCACCAAATTTGACCGCAAAAATTATTTCTATCCCGACCTCCCCAAAAATTACCAGATTTCACAATACGATATCCCCCTGGCTAAAGATGGTTATTTAGATATTCAGATTAACGCTCAACCGAAACGAATCAACCTTACCCGCGTTCATCTGGAAGAAGACGCCGGGAAATTAGTGCATCCTGAGGCGTCCGAGACGTCATGCGTCATGGGTCAGGCGTCAGAAACGCACGACGCACAACGCACGATGCACAACGTTTACTCCCTCGTCGACTTCAACCGCACCGGCGTACCGCTTCTGGAAATTGTCAGCGAACCTGAAATAAACTCGCCGGAAGAAGCCCACGTCTATTTAACCGCCCTGAAAGAAATTATGCAATACTTAGGTATTTCTGATTGCGATATGGAAAAAGGGTCGTTACGCTGTGATGCCAATTTATCAATCCGGCCCCGCCCCGGCGTGGGCGCTAAAGAGTTGGGCGTCAAGGTCGAAATAAAAAATATTAATTCCTTCAAATTCGTCCGGCTGGCGCTGGAATATGAAGCCCGCCGCCAGGCAGAGATTTTAAAACAGAGCGGTCGGATTATCCAGGAAACCCGTGGCTGGGATGAACACGCCGAAGAAACCCGCCCGATGCGTTCTAAAGAAGAAGCGCATGATTACCGTTATTTCCCTGAACCGGACCTGGAACCGATCCGGATTGACGCCGCCTGGTTAAACGAAATTAAAAAAAAATTACCGGAATTACCGCAGGTCCGGCGGGAGCGTTTTACCAAAGAATATCAATTACCGGAATATGACGCGGGGGTGCTGACCCAGGAAAAGGCGCTGGCCGATTATTTTGAAGAATGCCTCAAGGTTTATCCGCAACCGAAAAGTATCAGTAACTGGATAATGGGTGAAATCTTGCGTTATCTCAAAGAAGCCGGTATTACGATCCAGGAATTTCCCGTTCCGCCGGCCCGGTTGGTTGAACTAATAGAATTATTTGATAAAAAAGAAATCTCTTCCAGCGCCGCCAAAGATGTTTTTAAAGAAATGATTAAATCCACGCCTTGTCCCGCTCCCGCTACGGTGGGACGGGACGGAACGGAACAAACCGCCAAAACCGCCGCTGATATTATCAACGAAAAAGGATTACGACAGGTCAACGACGAATCTGTTTTAACCGGAATTATCAACCGGGTGATTGAAGACAATCCCAAGATGGCGGCTGATTACCGGGGCGGCAAGGAATCCGCGCTGATGGCTCTGGTCGGACAGGTCATGCGGGCGAGCCAGGGCAAAGCCAATCCGCAGAAGGTAAAAGAAATACTGATAAGTTTCTTAAAATAAACTATGCCGTTACGATTAAATTTTAACAGGCATGTGCAGCCGACGCCTTGCCATAACTTCTTATATTATTAGATGTTTCAACCAGAGGCTGATCCGTCTCCACCTAAGGACGGATCCGCCGTTCCATTGGCGGACTCTGGCGGAAAAAGGCAATGCCGAGTAAATGTTCATTCATCACCATTGAAAACACAATAGACCTATCCCGCTGGTTATCGGGACAAGTAAAACCGTGCCTCGATTGTATCGGGGCGTGCCTACAAAATCAACTGTTTTTGTTGTAGGCACGAATTTATTCGGGCTCATATTCATGCGGTAAAAACTGGGCACGGTTCTAAACCGTGCCTACAAACACGACAAAAACCGTGGCGCCGGCGGCGCTATTAAAACAGTGCCTACAATTTCACACGTTTACAATTCCACGCTTTCTTGTCGGCACGAATTTATTCGTGCATCGCCCGCTAATAGTATTTTTGACGGTGTTCCCTGTCTGCCGTGCTACGGCACAGGCAGGAGTGAACATTTACAATGCCGACCTGTCCCGATACACATCGGGGTATATCTTATGTTATAAAATTATGTCACATCGGCATAGGCCGTATCGGCATTTTAATCAGGAGACACCAAACTTAATGCGCCTTTACTTTTACTTTCGGACCGGGTTTTCTAAAACCAAGAAACCGTCCTAATAATTTTTCTATTTCCCTTATAAAACAGGGGCTCCCCAACGGTCGCCCCATATTTTCATGTCGTCGTAATTCTTCCAGTTCTTTATTTGTTATCCCGGTTAGGCTCACGATTGATACTGAGTCTCTTATCAATAATTCAGCCTGTCCCCCGAATTCAGCGGTTGTCCTGAACATTAGGATTTTTTTCTTGACATTGTGACGTATTAATCATAACCTAACAGGTATATAGTATTTCTGTAAATAAACACTATTGTTAATTTATGGAAATAGGATGTTTAATATGCAATACGATGTTTTCCGGTCCAGCGTAAAAGCCTTGCCCCTGATTAGCCGGGAATTCCTGCGCCTGATTACAGCCGGCCAGAAGGGTTTCGGCGTCCAGTTAAACCGCTGGCAGGATGCCGGCAAGGTAATTAAATTGCGCAAGGGTTTTTATATCCTCAACGAAAACGACCGCAAAATTAATCCGTCCCGTTTATTTATCGCCAAAGAATTATACAGCCCTTCTTATGTGAGTATGGAATATGCCCTATCTTATTATGGGCTTATCCCGGAGCGGGTCACCGATATCACCTGTATTACCTCTAAAAAAACCGCGGTATTCCGGAATGCACTCGGTAAATTCATCTACCAACATTTGGATCAGGCCTGTTTTACCGGTTTTCTGGAATCAGAAGACGAGGCCGGATTAAAATATTTCATCGCCACGCCGGAAAAGGCAACGGTTGATTTTCTTTATTTAAACCAGCGCCTTTTTCAGACAGGTAGTGAGCGTAGCCGAACTATTCGTTCCATTCACGGCAAGAAGGATAATTATCAATCGGTATTAACCGAATCACTTCGTTTCCAGAATACCGGCGGATTAAACAGGCAAATGCTGTCAAAATATGCGGGGTTGTTCCATAGCCAAAAGTTAAAGAGAATTATTGATGCGCTGATTGGGGTTAAGAATGTCTGAGAAAACGAGATTGCTTCTGGCTCCATCGCAATGACAACCCTTAGCCTAACCGGTTAATTATGAGGTAAGTTTTATGTATGAAGTATTAAAGCAACTCCTGGATAAAGAACCGGATTACGAGAACAAGCTCAATCGAACCAGGGAATTCCTGCAGGTGCTGATGCTCAAGATTATGTTTGACCGGGGCGCCTTTGATAATATCGCTTTTGTGGGCGGCACGGCCTTAAGGATTATTTATGGGTTGAGAAGGTTCAGCGAGGATATGGATTTCAGTTTGGTGCGCAAACCGGGTTATTCCTTCGGTCAATTAGTAAAAGAACTGTCTTATGAGTTAAAGAATTACGGGTTCAGGATTGAAAGTAATACGGACAAAAAAGGCGTAGTCCATAGTAGTCTGGTCAAATTCCCGGGCCTGCCGGAACAGATGGGGTTAAGCCGGTTGCCCGGACAAAAACTATCCATTAAAATAGAGATTGACACCAATCCGCCCAAAGGGTGGAAAATCGCCTTAACACCGGTAACGTCATCATTTGTTTTTGCCGTCAAGCACTTTGATCTGCCGTCTTTGTATGCCACCAAACTACACGCATGCTTTTTCAGGCGATACACCAAAGGCCGTGATTTTTATGACCTGGTCTGGTATCTGGGCAAAAAGATTACGCCGAATTTTGTTCTGTTGAACAATGCTATCAGACAAACGGAAAAGAAAGATTTAGGGCTAAATGCAGGGAATTTAAAGGCATTTATTCTGGGAAAGGCGGAAGGCATCAACTTCGTCCAGATTAAAAAAGATGTGGAGCGGTTTCTGGAAAATAAGTCCGAATTGAAACTACTTGATAAAGGCGTTATTAAGCAGATGCTGGCCAATCCCGGTTAGGCTAATGGCGGTGTTTACCATTCCACTTTCTTATACCTGACCGCGTGGCAGTTGAGATTAACCGCTACCGGCAAGGCCGTGATATGGCAGGGACCCGGATTAATATGAACCGCTAAAGCCGTCATCCGTCCGCCTAACCCCTGCGGACCAATTCCGAGGTTGTTTATCTCCACCAGAAGTTCTTCTTCCAGTTTTTGATAATATGAGTCAGAATGTTTTGTGCCGAGCGGTCGCAGATGCGCTTTTTTGGCTAAAAGAGCCGCCCCTTCAAAAGTGCCGCCAACGCCTACCCCGACTACAATCGGCGGACAAGGGTTTGCCCCAGCTTGACGGACGGTCTCAATCACAAATTTTTTAACACCCGCCACCCCTTCGGCCGGCGTCAGAATCTTCAAAGCACTCATATTTTCACAGCCCCCGCCTTTGGGCAAAATTTCTATCTTGAGTTTGTCCCCCGGCCCAATCTCACAATGAATCGCAGCCGGGGTATTATCACCCGTATTTTTCCGGCTCAAAGGGTCGGCCACAATTGATTTTCTCAAATATCCGTCCCGGTAACCCTGCCGCACTCCTTCATTAATTGCTTCATAAAGATTACCGCCGCTAATCCGGATATCCTGTCCGAGTTCTACAAAAATAACCGCAGTGCCGGTATCCTGGCAAACGGGCATCATTTTTTCCCGGGCTAATTCGTCATTGGTTAAAATCTGCTGAATAATTTCCTGTCCGGTCGGCGATTCTTCCCGCCCCAGGCATTTTTGCAGTTCGTTGATGACTTCAGCGCCGATAACGCAATTGGCTTCAATGCACATCCGTTTGACGGCGGAAATTATTTGCCCGACCTGAATTTCTTTCATAATAATCATTCTTTATCCGTCCCGCCGGGGCGGGATCAGTGATAATCCGTTGTGATAATTTTATTTCCGTATTCTAATCCGGTCCAGTAGGCCTTGAGATTAAGTTCTTCGGTGCCCGGCGGAACGGAAGTCCTGATGGCTTCTTTCATCGCCTGCTCGGAAACAACCTTGGTAACGGAAACCAGGAACCCGAGGATAATCATATTGGTCACCACCCGCTTACCAAGTTTTTCGGCTAATTGGCCGGCCGGAATGTCATAAAGTCGGATATCAGGCCGTAATTTTTCCGGATAGACCATTTCATCTTCAATCAAAAGGATGCCGTTCGTCTTTAATTCATCTTTATATTTATAGTAACCCTCCTGGGAAAGCGCCACGAGAATATCCGGTTGAATTAACTCGGGGTAAGAAACCGGTTCATCGGAAATAATCAGTTGGGCGCTGCAGGCCCCGCCGCGTGATTCCGGTCCGTAGTTCTGGGTCAGCGTGGCATTAAGATTATCATAAAGCGAAGCCGCTTTACCGGTAACGTATCCGGCTAAAATAATTCCCTGACCCCCAAATCCGGTAAACCTGATTCCTTGGTTCATAAATAAAATTTCTACTTCGCGAAAATTTTATATTTTATTCCTGCTCGATCTTCTGCCGTTCTTCAACGACTGTTTTTTCTTCTGCTTTTTTCTGAGCCAACGGACCGGTTACTTCCTGTTTCTGCAATTCTTCTAACGTCGGACGCTCAATATCAATAAAGTTACCGGTAATAATTTCCCCGTCCAGCCCGATTTCCGCATCTTTCAGGTTAACATCATGCTTTACCACCGTATTCGCCTGGTAATATTTTAAAAAATCAAGTCCGGTTGATAACCGGTTCATCCGCCCGTAGAGCGTCGGGCAGGGTGAAATAATTTCTACAAAAGAGAACCCTTTTTTATCAAGCGCCCGGCTGATGGAGCGTTCCAATGGCTGCACCTGTAAAACGGTCCAGCGGGAGACATAAACCGCGCCGCTGCCCGCGGCCAGGTAAGCCAGGTTAAAAGGAAATTCATAATTACCGTATGGCGTGGTCGTGGTCCGGGCGTGCAGAGGCGTGGTGGCAGCCCCCTGGCCACCGGTCATTCCATAAGTGAAGTTAT
>CAKKQI010000438.1 GCA_919901895.1 Candidatus Brocadiaceae bacterium
CCGACCGCGCTGGAAATTATTAAAATTGGCGCTCCGAGCGCTTTAATTACCCGGACCGGTAAAGTGATTTGTTCTAGAGAATACCCTTCATAATAATGAAAACGTCCTTCCATTACCACGACCGTTCGGCCGTTAATCCGTCCGCTCGTGAGTTTGCTTTTATGGGTGACCACCGTGGAAACAGGAAAATTTGGTATTTTTCTGTAAGGAATACTAACTTGATTGGTGATTTCCTGGGCCAGTCCGTCTAATCCGGTGCCCAGGATGATACCGATGTCCGGCGTGTCTTTAATTTTTTTGCGGATGAATTCGGTGGCCCGGGTAATTTTTGTTTTAAGCGATAGATTTTTCATTTATTTTCCTCGCAAGTAATAATTTTTTCCGTGATTTTCTCGATATTTTCCCGGTAGAATCTTGTTTCCGAATAACGATATTTTAAAAGCAGAAGATTATCAAGGGCTTCTTTATATGTTTCCTGGGCGATCAGGGTTTCGGCCTGGGTTAAAAATTGTTGCGCTTCCGTTTCTCTTTCATGATGAATTTTATTTTCCCGGTTCCGTTCAATACAGGCGTTAATGATAGAGAAAAGGTCTGGCGCGTCCGGATAATCCGGGTTGTTTTTAAGGATTTGATCAGCTGTTTTAAATAATTCTTTGGCTTCTTTGGTTAACCCGCCGCGGTTCATACATAATATGCCCAGGGCAATATAATCTTTCGGCGATAATTCCCAGCCGTTTCGGACCAGTTCATACAATTCTCCGGGTTTTATTCTTTCCCACTGATGTTTTTCATCCTTATCGGCGCCATTTTCTTTCCTGACCGTAATGAGGCCGTCTCCGGTGGCTTCTTTAATCGGGGCATTTCTAAATTGGTTGGAAAATAATTGCTTGGCATTAATTTTTACTTTTAATTTGTCTACGATTTCCCGTTCCATTTTAATATCATTGATGTAATCATCAACTTTTTTGCGGTAATCCTCTGTTTTCATAGGTGGATTTTTCAATAGTTTTAAAGTATTTAAGGCGTCCATAAACCAGGTTTGTTGGGCGGACCGGAGCGCTTTGGCCAGGAGTGTAAAAAATCTCTGGCTATCTTCTTCAACTTTTTGCCGTTCAATTAATCCGTCTATTTGTTTGATCTTATTCTCCATCAGTGAAATTAATTCGCCGGTAATTTCGTAATAACTCATTTCTTTGGTTATCAAGACCCGGGCCGATTCGTATTTTTTCTGTTTGATTAATTCTTCCGCTTCTTCCATCATATTTTCGAAAGATGATTGAGTCAGGTTTATCAGCCGTTCTTTTTCCTGCCGGATAAGTTGGTCTAAAGGGGTGCCGGCTAGGTCAGGTTTTTTAGAGAAATCATCAACTAACGACAGGGCGTTTTTTAATTGTTTTTTTCGCACCTGGTTTTTGACTTCAGCCATTAAAGAATTATAATTTTCATGTATTTTGTTGAATCCGGTAAGTTCCTGCGATAATTGCTTCATTTTTGTTTCTATGGCCGTGACGATACTGGTATCGTTATAATCTGTTTTTAATTGATTGAGGTTGTTCAGTGCTTGCTGGACAAAGGGGTTCACTTCTTCCAACTGCAACGTATTTTTCTGCGCTTCCATCCGATCAATTAATTCCCTGTATTTTTTTAATGCTTCATCCTCGCGTTCCCGGTTGCCGGCTTTAAGGTCGGCCAGCGTCTTCTCCCAGAAAGTTATTTTTTTCCGAACGGTTGATTTTAAACTGAAATCTGGATAAGAAATGGAAATCCGGTTGTACGCATCAAGGATTTTGACGACATCGGCCAGGCGGGTGGAACTAATATTTTTTTCCAAGGCCAGGGTATTGTCAAATTCTTTCCGGGCCAGCTGTTCCCGTAAATTAATCTGGGAACCGTTTGGTGGTTTGGTTTTGTCCGGCCGGATTGCCGTTTGATAATAGTGGTTAATAGCAAAAACTGTCAGAACGGAAAATAGTATCAAGATCGCGGTGATAATAAGTTTGGCCGGAGCCGGTTTTACTTTCAGCTCGCTTGCTTTTGCAGATATCGCAGGCTGGGGATGCGATTGGTTCGCAGCCGGAACGAGTTGGGTGAGTAAATTTTTTAAGTCCGTAATTAATTCGGTCGCATTCTGATAGCGTTCGGCGGGGTTTCTTTTAATCATTTTTCCCACGATCCGGCATAATTCATCCGGTAACGATTCCGCCAGGCTTTTTAAAGAAGGGGGGTCTTCTTTGGTTTTTTTAACAATAATTTCGCGGATACTATTACCGGAATAAGGAGTTACCCCGCTGACAATCCGGTAAAACGTGGCACCCAGCGAATAAATATCAGCCCGGTGGTCCACCGGCTGGCTTAGCGCCTGTTCCGGGGCGATATAATGGGGCGTGCCGAAGACGCCCTGGCTGTCTGACGTTTCAGGACTTTCAATGTTTAGATTTTTAGCCAATCCCAGATCGCTGATTTTTACCCGGTTATCTTCGCCAATCATTAAATTGTCCGGTTTGATATCGCGGTGGATAATACCTTTCTTCTCGGCATATTCTAATCCATAAGCCGCATCAAGCATCATTTTAACGGACGGAATCGGCTGTAGTTTCTTTTTATGCGAGACTAATTCCTGAATACTTCCGCCCGGGATAAACTCCATCAGAAAATAATACCATTCTTTAAACTTACCGATGTCATAAACCTGGACGATATTGGAATGATTTAACTGGGCGGCGGAACGGGCTTCCTGGACAAAAAGGTTAATGAAAGTTTTATCCTTGACCAGTTCCGGCGCCAGTATTTTTAAAGCAACAATCCGGTTAAGTGATAACTGTTTGGCTTTATAAACGGTGCCCATTCCGCCCCGGCCGACTCGTTCAATAACCTGGCAACCGCCAATGGTTTGGCCGATTAAACCGCCTTCTTTCGGTCCTTCAGCTTCAGCCAGAAAAGAAAACATTGTTTCGCCGACCTGAATTTTATCGCCGATATCCAATAATTTTTCTTTAATCTTTTTCCCGTTGACGAAAGTACCGTTCATGCTATCCAGGTCAACGATATAATAACCATCCGTTCGGCTGTCTATCTTAAAATGAAGGCGTGAAGCCATTAGATCAGCGAGGCGGATCTGGGCTGTAGTTTCCCGTCCGGCCAGGATGGTATCACCGGTAATTTTTAAAATCTTACCCTTATCAGGACCTTTTTCAATGATTAAAACAGGCATATTATGATACTCTTCTGCGAAGTCAACCTCATCCGCCAAAGGACGGATCAGCCCCGCCCCGCCTTGGCGGGGGCGGGACTGAGGCGGAGATAGCCGGAATTCCCTTAAATAAGGCCGTGCCGATTCTCAGGACATGGGCGCCTTCTTCTACGGCAATTTCAAAATCCTGGCTCATACCCATCGAGAGGTATTTAAACTCCGGACTTCGGTCGGCCGGTATTCTTTCCTGCAAGCGATTTAATAACTCCCTCAATTTTATGAAACAGGGTCTGATTACATCAGGATTATCCGTAAACGGCGCCATTGTCATCAGGCCTTGAATTTGTAAGTAAGGTAATGCGGCGACCCGATCGTAAAAATTTACCGCTTCCAAATGGTTAACCCCAAATTTAGATATTTCACCTGAGGTATTAACCTGGATGAACACTTTTATTCTTTTATTTAATTCCCCGGCGTATTTATTAATAGTTTCTGCCAGGAGCAAGTTATCAAGCGAGTGAATCGTATCAAATAAACGCAAGGCCTTTTTTACTTTATTAGTTTGCAGGTGTCCGATCATATGCCAGATCAGGCCTGATGGACTAAGCGGGATTTTCTGTTCAGCTGATTGAACCCGATTTTCGCCGACCTCGGTAATGCCTGAAGAATAAAGAGATTCAATTACCGGCGGTTCAACTGTTTTAGTTACTGCGATTAACTTAATTTCATCAGGATTACGGTTACTTCGTTCGGCGGCCTGCCTTATTCTATTTTTAATTTTGGCTAAATTTTGTCTGAGTTGCTTGGAAACCCCTTCTTTTTCGCTGTTTTTAAGCATAAAAAAACCCGCCTCCGGCTGGGTAGGGTGGTGCGAATTGCCGAAATTAAATCAGGATATCGTCTAATCCTCTCTTATTGACCCCGCTCTTTTGGTGCGCCCCAAGGGTGGGGTGACCTAATGTTATTACTCTAACAGAGGTAAGTAATAAAGTCAATAAAATTTATGATTTTCCTTGACAAGATACAAATAATTGTTAAAAATAAAGTGTAAATTACACATTGTCGGTTATAAAAAAGGCGCAAAAGACTTGTAGTGACCACGCTGAAGCGGGGGAATCGATATGCTTAACAAACACCAAAAATATTACGAAGCGCTCGCGGCCGAGGAAAAAATGCTGATTACCCTGCGGGATGAGCTATACGGCGGTTCCTGGGACCGGATGCTCAAGGACCTGAATGATCGGTTGAAAGGACGCCCCTATATTTTTAAACTGGTTAACCGCATCAAAGATGATATCAAGCGAATTGAACGCCTGCGCGACTATGAAAATAAAAATGATATTAACCTGGCCGATTATATGCGGGGCGAGTAAAAATGAATAAAATAAAATTATTTTTCTGGCTGGTTCCGATATTATCTGGGCTGGGTTGTTCATCCAATCAACCGTTGTCTTCTCGGCCGACAGGTCCGGTCCGCGAAAATCAGCCGACCGAAGAGGCCAGAAATGAAGTTAATAAGCGAATTGAATATTATAAACAGGAAATCCGGAAAAACCTGCCGTTTAAAACGGTGCTCTGGGAAGCGGTTACCTCTGGCGCCACCCGCCTGACGTTATTAAATGATTTTCTTTATGTGGAAACAGGCCACCCCCGTTTATATGCCATCCGAACCGATACCGGTTTTTGTGAATGGCAACTCCATCTGGAGCATCCCCTTGATTTTCCGCCCTGCGTGGTGGACGGAATTCCGGAAGAAATCATCAGGTTAAAAACTGAAATTGATAAAAAACTACAGGAGATTATGGATGAGACGACGAAAAAAGGGCGGGATGAAGACCGGATTAGACGAATGAAACAGGAACGGGATAGTTTACGGGAATCTTTTAAGGCGAGCCGCCAGTATGATACGTTATATTTTATTGCCCGGGGAATGTTATACTGCGTTGACCGGTTTAGAAAAGATATTCTCTGGCGTGAGCAGTTGGATTTTGTCCCGGCCACCAGGCCATCAGCGACGCTGACTTCTGTTTTCATCGGAGCGCTGGATAAGCCCAGGGTTTATCAATTTGACGTCGGCCGGCGTTATGCCAAATACTGGTTCCGGTCCGGCGATACCGTTACCAGCCCGCCGCTTTACCATGACCCGATGGTTTACTTCACTTCCGATGATGGACGGGTTTATTGTTACGATAGCCTGGGCGGTGATAAAAAATGGGATTTTCCGACCGAGAAAGCGATTAAAACCGAACCGATGGTTGATGGTGATACATTATATGTGGGAAGCACCGATTTTGCTTTTTATGCGATTAATCGTCATACCGGTACGCTGGAATGGAAATTTGAAACAGGCAATCCGATTATTTCTAAATCTGCCTTTCAGCGAACTAAGATTGTTAAAGATAATAAAACCACTTTTGAACGCACGGTTTATTTTCGTCCCCAGAACGACGGCTTGCATTCTTTACAAATTAAAGATGTGGAAGGCCTGGATGCCCAGGGGATGAAAATTTTATTGCCCCGTCCGGAATTGAAATGGAATTTTAAAAACGGGAAAAGTTTTTTAATGAGTGGGCTGGAACGAACTTATGTGGTCGGACAGGATAACCAGACATTATATGCTTTAAATCCGGATAATGGTGAGGTGAAGAATCAATATTCGCTGGAATTATTTCCTTTCAGGGTGGTTGACCAGAACGCCCGGATTTTATATTTAGGCACCAAAGATGGTTATATTTTTGCAGTTCAGGAATCCAGGTCGGAATTTTAACCTGTCCCGATGTTATATCGGGGAATACGCAAACACGAAAATCCACAATATAGAGAATGAGAAAGGGCGAAACAGCCGAAAGCGTTTTTAAAATAATATTTAACCAAATTCATTTTTCGTTATTTCGTTATTTCGTGTTTTCGTGTTATTGCTTTTAAGCCAATATCTTTCCGGTAAAAAGCGCTTTCCCATGATATTTTTTTGACAGCATTGTAAGCCTTTTGCCTGGCCTGAGTCATATCTTCTCCCAACGCCGTAACACCTAACACCCGTCCGCCGGCCGTAACAATTTCTGAATTATTAAACACCGTTCCGGCATGAAAAATCATTACATCACTCGCCAAAGGCGGGACTTCATCCAATCCTTTAATCGGGAATCCGGTCCGGTAAGAACCGGGATAACCACCGGAAGCCATTACCACGCAGATGCTGGATTGAGGATGCCAATCCACCGGTGAATTAATTTTATCCAGTTTGTTTTCTGTCGCGGCTAAAAGCAGGGGAACCAAGTCACTTTTTAAACGCATCATTAATGGTTGGGTTTCCGGATCGCCGAACCGGACGTTAAATTCCAATGCCTTTGGACCGGTGGGCGTGAGGATTAAACCGGCATAGAGGACTCCCTGGTAAGGCCGGTTGGCTCGTTTCATCGCATGGACGGTGGGGACCAGGATTTCTTTAATAATTTGGTTCATTACTTCCTGAGTAAGAAAAGGAAGTGGCGAATAGGCGCCCATCCCGCCGGTATTAGGGCCCCGGTCGTTATCAAGCGCTTTTTTATGGTCCTGACAGGGTTCCAGGACCACAATGGTTTGTCCGTCCGTAATGCTGATGACCGAGACTTCTTCACCGGTCAGGAATTCTTCTATAACAATTTTATTGCCGGCCGGCCCGAAAACTTTTTTTTCCATTATTTCGCTGATCGTTTCGTCAGCGGTTTTAGCATCAGGGCAGATCACGACCCCCTTACCGGCGGCCAGGCCATCGGCTTTGATCACTATCGGATATGAGACTAAGGTTTTTAAATAATCACGGGTTGAGGTAACATCCTGAAATGTTTTATAACCGGCTGTCGGGATATTATTTTTTCTCAATAAATCCTTGCAGAAGACCTTACTGCCTTCCAGTTCGGCGGCTTCGGCGGTCGGTCCGAATATTTTCAAACGAGCGGTCCGGAATTCATTGACGATCCCCTGGACCAGCGGGGCTTCCGGACCAACGACCGTCAGGTCAATCTTTTCTTTTAAAGCAAAATTTAAAAGGGCCGGGATATCGGTTGCTTTAATATCAAGACATTCGGCCGATTGGCTGATGCCGGGATTCCCCGGGGCCGCATAAATTTTTTCCACCAGAGGCGATTGGGCGATTTTCCAGACCAGGGCATGCTCTCGGCCTCCGCTACCCACGACTAAAATTTTCATATTAATTTTAAGAGCCTCTAATAAAATGAGATTGCTTCGTCGCGGAGTTTATCCTGAACGAAGCCAAAGGGCTTCTCGCGATGACACTTCCGGTGGTTGTCATTGCGAGCGTGAGCGCCACCTATGGCGAGCCTCGCCTTTGGCGGGAAGCAATCTTATTAAACGATATATATTAAAATAGTCATTTTGTTAGAGGATCTAAATATAACATTCTAAAAACGAAAAGTCAAAAAAATGGATTTTTTAAATTGCTGATGGTATAATACAAATTTTACGAAAGAAAATTTATTATGCCTCGTTTAGACAGTGTTGATAAAAGTAAACCTAATCGGAATAAAATCGGGGCCAGGTTAGTCGTGGTAGCCCTGGGCGGTAATGCCTTGCTCCAGTCCGGAGAAAAAGGGACAATCCAGGAACAGGAGCGCCACGCCGTCCAAACCTGTCAATACCTTGTGCCACTTTTAAAAAATGATTATCATCTGGTCATTACCCACGGCAACGGGCCCCAGGTGGGGAATATTCTTTTGCAGAACGAAGAAGCGAGCAAAATTGTGCCGGCGATGCCGCTAGATGTTTGTGTCGCTGATTCCGAGGGAAGCATCGGATATATTCTCCAGCAGGCAATTTTAAATGAATTACGCCGTCACGATATCCGGCGTTATGTCGTTACGATGATTACGCAAGTAGTCGTTGATAAAAATGACCCGGCTTTTTCTAATCCCACCAAACCCATCGGTCCATTTTTTAATAAGGAAAAAGCCGAAGCGCTTAAACAGGAACGGCAATGGTGCCTGCTGGAAGATAGCGGCCGGGGTTATCGCCGAATCGTTCCTTCACCTAAACCGCTTAAAATTATCCAGCGTTTGATGATTAAAGAACTGGTGCGCAGCGGACATATTGTCATTGCCGTGGGCGGCGGGGGGATTCCCATCTGGAAAAATGCCGAAAACGATTACGAAGGGATTGAAGCGGTGATTGATAAAGACCTGGCTTCCAGTGTGCTGGCCCAGGAAATTAAAGCGGATTTATTCCTGATTCTCACCGCAGTTCCGCAGGTTTATCTGAATTACGGAAAACCGAACCGGAAACCGATTCCTAAAATGAGTCTGACCGAGGCGAAGAAATATCTGGCTGAAGGTCATTTTGCCGTCGGCAGTATGCAACCAAAGATAGAAGCCGCAGTTAGTTATCTGGAAAAAATTAACGGTAAAGTTCTTATTACCTCGGCGGAAAAATTGATGCCGGCGCTGGAAGGTAACGACGGGACATTGATTTATTCCGATGTTAAACGGAAAGTGGAAGAAGATAATTTGTTGATAGATTTCTAACCACAGATTACACGGATTTATGGCTGATGACACTGATTAAACCGGAAATTTCACACATTTAATCTGCGTTAATTAGTGATTAGATTAGTAATAATCTGTGTTAATCGGGCATTAGCAATCAGTGTCCGCCTGAGGCGGATTCGTCCTCTGGCGAATAATCAGTGGTTAAAGAAAGGATTGATGTTATGGCTATAAATTTTAAAGGTCGCTGTTTACTTTCGCTTAATGATTTAAGTTCTGATGAGGTCTTACTCCTTCTGGAAGGGGCGCGGGTTTGGAAACAGCAGTTTTATGCAGGTAATAAACCGCCGGTGCTCAAAGGCAAAACGCTGGGGATGATTTTCCAGAAACCCTCCACCCGGACCCGGGTATCTTTTGAAGTGGCGATGCATCAATTGGGAGGACAAGCGCTTTATTTAGGAGCGAATGACCTGCAACTTAAACGCGGAGAAACGATTGCCGACACAGCCCGCGTGCTTTCCCGTTATGTTGATGCCTTGATCGCCCGGGTTTATGCCCATCAGGATGTGGTAGATTTGGCTCAATACGCCACTATCCCGGTTATTAATGCCTTAAGCGATTACAGCCATCCCTGTCAGGGGCTGGCCGACTTATTTACGATTTTAGAAAAAAAGGGAACGTTTAAAGATATAAAAATTACTTATCTGGGCGATGGTAATAATGTGGTTCATTCGTTAATGTTCGGGATAGCCAAAGTGGGCGGGTATTTGTGCGTGGCTACGCCGAAGGGTTATGAACCAAATGCTCAAGTAGTGGCACTGGCCAATGCGGAGGCGCAAAAAACTAAGGCCCGGATTGAAATCGTAACCGACCCGATTAAAGCCGTGCGCGAGGCAGACGTTATTTATACGGATGTCTGGACCAGTATGGGGCAGGAGGCCGAGCACGATCAGCGGATTCAGATTTTTAAACCGTACCAGATCAATGCCCAATTAACGGCTCAGGCCAAGTCAGATGCGTTGATTATGCACTGTTTACCGGCCCACCGCGGCGAAGAGATTACGGACGAAGTAATTGATGGTCCTAATTCCATTGTCTGGGAACAGGCCGAAAACAGATTGCATCTTCAGAAGGCATTACTGGTGCAGTTGATGAGATAATTTATGTTTGAACCAAAAAAAATAGGTAATCTGGAGTTGAAGAACCGGTTGGTGCGTTCGGCCACGGCTGAACGGATGGTGGACCGCGATGGTGCGGTAACGGATGATCTGATAAAATTATATGAAACACTAAGCCGGGGTGGAATTGGTACAATTATTACCGGTCATTGTTTCGTTCGGGCCGACGGTCGTTCGGGCTGGTTGATGACCGGTATCCATCAGGACAGTCTCATTTCTGGTTTACAAAGATTAACCGGAATAGTTCATCGCTATGACGTTAAAATTTTTGCCCAGTTAAATCATACCGGCCGTTATGCGCCCGGCAGTATTATCGGGACAAATCCATTGGCGCCTTCGGTGAGTGAATCAGATCTTAAAGGAGTTTATCCCCCGAAAGAAATGACCGGTAAAGAGATTAAGGAATTAGTTCAGGCCTTTGCGCAGGCGGCGGTCCGGGCACGGGAATCCGGATTTGACGGCGTCCAGATTCACGCCGCCCACGGTTATCTGGTCAACCAGTTTCTTTCTCCTTATTTTAATAAGCGTAAAGATGAATGGGGCGGTTCATTAGAAAACAGGGCCAGATTATTATACGAAATTTTGACGGCCATTAAAAAAACGGTTGGCGCAGAATGGCCGGTCTGGGTAAAATTGAATTGTGAAGATTTTGTCGAAGGAGGATTTAGTTTATCTGAGAGTTTAACCGTCGCTGAAAAATTAGGTACTCTCCCCGCCTCTGGCGGGACAAGCGGAATTGATGCGATTGAAATCAGCGGCGGCGTCCAGTTCCAAACCGTGATTCAAACGGGGATTGACTGCCCGGATAAAGAGGCCTATTTTTTACCACAGGCGAGGGAATTTCGTAAAAAAATAACCAAACCGCTTCTACTGGTAGGTGGAATCAGAAGCCGTTCCGTCATAGAAATGATCTTAGGTGGCGAGGGAATCGATTTAGTTTCCCTGAGCCGGCCGTTAATCAAAGAGCCGGATTTTCCCCATAAGTTAAATAAGAAAACCGATGACCGGGCTACCTGCGTTTCCTGCAATGCTTGTCTGGGTAAAAGAAACGACCCGGTTCAGTGCCGGTTGGAAGAAAAAATAGTCGTTAAAAAAAGCGGTCAATAATCTAAATCGGTCATTCTATTCAGAATGTGGTTTACCGGTCACCACCTTACGGTGAGCCGCCGACGAGGTTGGTAAACGTCGGGCAGGTGCACTGAATACTGACCTGGCCGGTTTCCTTAGAATAGCCCCAGGTGCCGCTGTCTTGTACGATATCCCAGACGCCGATCGGAGTAACCTGTCTTGTTTTGGGATGGTTCGGCAGGGTTAATTCTGGGATTTCTGACATAAATTGAGGCGCAATATTTTCCAATCGTTCAGGGTAGCGTCCCTGTTCCAACTCATAACTAGCGACCGCCTGTTGTATTTGGTTCATAGCAACTGTTGAGGTTCGGACTATCTGAACGTTTTTGGCGATAATGAAATTGGGAAAGGCGATGGCCAAGATTATTCCGAATATGATTAAGACAAAGAGGCAACCTAATACAATAAGTGCGATAATTACCGCCCGCCATTTACTGACCGGTTTATTGCCCACATAGACTACCTTGGTGCCGAAAATATAATCATGAACCGCGCGTTTAGCCGGTGGAATGGCAGCCGGGATATATCCCAGTAGTAAAGTGCAAAAATTAATCCCGTAGCCAATCCAGCGCAAGAAAGCCCGGAAGAAACCGATTGGTTGACCGGACGTTTTGGTCACCCGGATATTAAGCAGACGTTTTCCGATGGTTTGTCCGTTATTTAAACTGTGGAATAAAGTGAAATAGACCAGGCCGGCTAATGATAAATAGGGACAAAGATACCAGATGGTCTGGGTATAATCTCCGGTTTGCGAAGTGCTGGTCCAGATGAAAATAATACTGATGACATTCCAGACAGTTTCATTACCGCTTAGTTTTGCCGCCAGGAGAATCAGTCCGATTACGATAAGTAAAATGTTTGAATCCACCAACATCGCCAGCCATCTGCGCCAGAATCCGGCCGGCTCACCGGGTTTAAGCATTTCAGAAAATGATGCGTTGCAAAATTGACAGGAAGTTGATTCATCAGTAACTTCTTTACCGCATTTATGGCAGATCATAAGTTTCTCCCTCCTACGGTTGGGCGCTTTTTAAAGTGCCGTCTTTTTATTATTACCTAACAGGCAATTATAATTTCAATATTTAGGTAGTTTCCAGAGTGGATTTCTTTCTTCTATATATTTAGCCGCTGATTTTTTACCGGCGATGCCGCCCAGCCGCGGAAAGGATAAATTTCTTAGTAATGGATAGGCCAGATGTTCGTTAAATATTGGTTTAAGCATTGTAAATTTAAGATACGAAACGGATTCATCCCGTCTTTTTTAATCTGGCTGAACGGCTCGTCTTCTTTTACGGTCAATTCCAATCCGCCGAATTTGCCTGCAAAAAGGTTATAAATCAATGCGCCGAGCATCGCCATAACGCCGTACATTATAACTAATACTATAGGATACACTACCGTTACTGCTATTCCCATAATCAGCATTTCTCTTTGCTTGGTCAATACGCCGATTAAAACAAATCCTATGCCTATCAAGAAGCAAAAGGCCGACGGAAGAATCGTCATATAAGTAGTTATCTTCAAAGCGTTCAAGACCCCGAATTTCTTTATCTCTATCTTTTTCATTTTAGATACTCCTCTCTTATTTTTACGAGTTATTTAAATGTTTACCCCGTTAGAAGTCTCTTGAATTATCTTTTATAAAAGGCGGCGAGCGGATTCGAACCGCTGAATCGCAGTTTTGCAGACTGCTCCCTTAACCACTTGGGTACGCCGCCGATATTATTCCGATTTGTTTCTAAAAAAATACGGCTCTGGGAACAGAGCCGTATTATTATGGCATTTTTATTGATGCTGTCAATCTTTTAATTAGCAGAGCCGCTTGTTAAATTAAGCGGTTTGACAGCAGCAACTGGTTTGGGTGCGGAATTTTTCAGTCCGAAACGCGATTTGGGGGTTTTGCCGAGTTTAATAATTTCTTTTTTGATTCGGGCCGGGGAGAGAGACGAAACGCTTTTTTTTCTGAGGTTTTTAATGGCCGTTTCG
>CAKKQI010000439.1 GCA_919901895.1 Candidatus Brocadiaceae bacterium
ATCGTCAGAAGACTATCTTACCAAAATGTCTCACTTCTCAGGGGGGCAGTATACTGTAGCCACTGAAGATATCAAGGACAACGCGGTAACCAGTGAGAAAATCCGGGACGGCGCGGTGACCAAAGAAAAGATGGCCGATGGGATTATCGGTACAGCCGAGATAATTGACGGTTCAATTACTGCGGCGAAACTGGCTAGTAACTCAGTAACTGCTGCAAAGATTGCGGCTAATGCCGTGGGTTCAAGCGAGATTGCGGCCAATGCGGTCGGCCCGACTGAAATCGCTAACAACGCCGTAACCACACTCAAGATTGCAGACGGTAATGTTACGCCGGCCAAACTGTCTTTTTCTGTGCCGACCCGTCCGATGGTGCCGCCGATTGCAACTGATGAGATTGCCAACGGCGCGGTTACCCCGCCGAAACTATCATTTACTCCAGCCATCAGACCGCTGGCCCCGCCGGTTACCACTGATGAAATCGCCAACGGCGCGGTCACGGTTGAAAAACTCACTCTGGGTATCGGACGTTTTGTCGCGCGGGAGGTGCCGGTGCCGGATTTCAATGATGTTGGAAAAACGTTAAACGGCACCTGGCAAATAAACGGACTGGACTTATCGGCGATTCTGCCGGCCGGGGCGGTCGCCGGACTGATTGGGTTGGAATTTGTCGGTGGAGTCATTAACGATTATCTCACCTTACGAACCCGGGATGGGGTAAGTAATTATATTGAGGCAGTTGATGTTACGACGACCCGAGCGGTGGTTGTTCAAGGAATAATTAAGATTGAGCCGGACCGGCAACTTGATTATAAAGGGACACCGGGCGGTGGGTTTAACGGCTATGTTTTAGGCTGGTGGATTTAGCGGTTCGGCAGGCTCACCGCTCTCGGTTCGGCAGGCTCACTGCCCTGAGTTTACCGAAGGGCTCACCGCTCTCGGTTCGGCAGGGCTCAGCCCCGAGCCTGCCGAGGGGTTCGGTAGACAACGAGGCTTCGTCGTGAGCTCAGCCGAACGGTTTTACCTCGTTGAGATAAACCCATCAACGACCATCCCCGCCTAATGCGGGATGTCGCTGCGGCTCCAAAAGGTCGGTCGCTAATCCAGCGACCGCCCGCTGAAATAGCGGGCGTTGTCTACCGAGAGTCTGATGTCTTGCCTGTCCCGCCATAGGCGGGGACGCCCGACGCAAAACGAAGCGCCACCGGTGTCCTTTTCATTATCTTAATTTCTCGGCCAGATACATCCGTAAAAGCGGGTCAACCGGTTGCAGGTTGCTGGCTTTTTGATATAAAGCAATTACTTCCGGCGTGATTCGGCCGGAGCGGCCCACCAACGCATCACCTAAAACCACATAATAAGCCGCTTCGTCCGGTTCCATCTTGATCGCGTTCCCTAAACAGGCAACGGCTTCGTGATATCGCTTTTCTAAAAAATATTTTTCTCCCTGAAAAGCCAGTTCTCTGGCCTGGAGTTGCACCTCCCGTAAAGAGATTGTTTTCGACTGGTCAACAACCACTTTAATTACACCGGCGAGCCCGATAATTATAATAATATTAAATACCAGAGTTATTCTTTTTAACGATTGTTCAAATTGAACAACCAATTCTGGTATCTTCTGGGTCTCTCTTAAAAAAGCCACGCGTTTTTCCACACTGGGGTGCTGGATTGATTTTAACGAGCGGCTGTAGCCGTTCAACCGGCTGATTTTTTCTAAAGCCCTGATAAACCCTTCAAAATTTTCCGTCACGGTAGCGCCGAACAAATCGGCCTGTTTTTCAAACCGGCGGGAAACGACGCCGAAGATCACCACCCAGTAAAAAATAAAAACGGGAAAAATAAGAAAAGTCCCCAGGGCCAAATTATGCGGAGCCAGCCAACGACCGGCCAGCCATTCAACGACCACTAATAAAAAAATATATCCGACCGCAAAAAGAAAATACTGGAAAAGATGATGGTGCCTGGCGTGCCCTACTTCATGTCCGCAAACGGTTTCAATTTCTTCTTCGGTCAAATTATTCAGAAGCGTATCGGTGAAGATAATATACCGCCAGCGTGGATACAGTCCAATAATCATCGCATTGGCAATCCGTCCCCGGCCGATGGGCCAAACTAAAAAATCCCTAATACCAAACCCGGCTTTTTTTACCAGATTCTCCAGCCGGGTTCTTAAAGAACCGGCCGGCAAGGATTTCGCCGACCAGATAATTTTTAACCCGAACGGCGCGCCGCAATACAACGCCATGATAAAAATAAAGCCGAATAACCAGCCCAAAAAAGGATAAAGAAAAACCAGGCAGTTTAACCATTCTCCATATGAAATAATATCAAAAAATAATAGTGACAATAAAAGAGGCGCGATAATTAAAGCAAACCAGCCGCGTAATTGGAAAAGAAAATATTCTTTTAAAGTCCACCGGGCGCCGGTTAGCCAACGGTCCATTTTAACCAGCGGCAACCAGGTTAGAATGTAGGTCATTAAAAGAGGCAGGATAATTAGGAAATTAGTGATAAAAATCAGGTTGTTTAATTTAAAGTAATGAGTCACGACCAGCGGCCAGTGGCAAACATAGACTTCAAAAGCGTAAAGAAAAAGGAGACTCACCCGGTAAGTCTGAAGACGCCGGTAATAATTACCGGTGATAGTTCGGCTCCGCTCACTACAAGTTTGAATGATTTGTTCAGGTCGGCCGCCGTTTAGAGACGGATTAAAAGAAGTTAAAATTTTTTGACCGTAGTAATTAACCAGCCGGTAGCCGGTTAAAAGATAAGCCGCGGTAATAATACCGACCAACCAAAGACTGACGGACGGCTCAAAAAAAAGAGGTTCAATTCCCAGCGGGTACGACAGGCCGAGCAAAAAACCCAGGATGATAACAATAAATTGGCCCATTATAAATTTTTGACTACAAAAATTTATTTACTAAAATAATCTCATCACCAATTCCCTGATGTGGGCAAACAATCCTTTTTGTTGCTGGCGGACGATTTCCGAACCATCCACCCAGCGCCCCTGGCAGATTAAACAGGCATGAACAGTTAAGCCCGAAGTATCCATTGCTTTAATCTGAATCAAACCGGTGTGGCAAAGCGGACAAACCGGTTTTGGGCTGCCCGCTCCGCTCTCGCTTAAGCGAGGCGAGCCGGCTAATGTTTCTAATGAAATATCGCAGGCCGGTAATGAAAATTTTATACCCCGGCCCAGCGCTCTTTCCAATTCGTTAATATTAAACCAGGCGCCCCCGCAATGAGGACACTGCTTAAACCTGCTTTCGCCCGCGGTTTCTTCTTCCAATTTGTGTCCTTCACACCTCGGACATTCAACCGATAAAAATTTTTTCAACCCCTCGGCCGGCTCGGGGCGGTGAGCGAAGCCGAACCGCTCTTTATCAATGCCTAATTCCGGTTCACTCTGACCGCAATCAATCTCTTTGACAATTTTCTTATTCATACTTCCACTCCTATACCCCTCCAGCTCTATCGTTATATAAAGATACCCTAATTTT
>CAKKQI010000440.1 GCA_919901895.1 Candidatus Brocadiaceae bacterium
GAATTCCTAAAAATCTTTTCTTTTCTAAAATATACGCCAGAGTAGGAACGGCCTGCGGGTCGCAGATTTTACCCAGACTGATGCAGCATTCTTTTTGTAATCTTTTTTTTGTGGTCTTCTGTAAAAGATTAATCAGGTGGGGCGCCGATTCCGGATAGCCTAATCCGCCTAACGCAACTGCGGCCATTGCCGAGGCCACACTGTTCTTGTCATTCAAGAGGGGAATTAAAATCTTCAGGGCTCTTTCTTGATCCAACCGTTTTATGGTGGTCAGGGCGGCGGTTTTTATTTCTGCATTGGGATGTTTTATGTAGTGCATCAGTATTTCATTTAATTCCGGCGGGTTGATGATATCAATAATACCCAGAAAATGATTAATTTGCTTCGCTTCGGTTAATTGGCTTAGTTCATTAACCACCAGCGGTATTACTTCCGCGCCGAATTCGCGCAGAAGCGAAGCGCTTACTTCTCTCAGGTGAAGTTCTTCGCTTTCTTTGAGCAGGTTAATTAAAACAGGCGTGGTCATCGGTCCGAAACCGGAAAAAATATTAACCGCGGTTTGCTGGATTTTCGCATCGGTGCTTTTTAACCCCTCAATTAATTTGGAAAATACTTCTTCCGCCATCAGTTTTGATAAGGCCTGTTTTGTTTTCTGCTGTAATTCAGGTGTAAAGGTTTCGTCTGTCCGGCGATATTTGGCTACGGTCCAAACTAGGTTTTTGACCGATTGATAATCATCTTCCTGTAAATGTGCGAGGAAATGCTGCCGGGTGATTTCCAGTAAATGGTCATAAGCCGCTGGTTCTTTTTCTACTTTTAGGTTTTGTAATAATACGGGCGTGACCTGGGCAATCAATGTTTTTTTAAGTAGGGGGGATTGTGTTTTATTAAGTAATTCCAGGTAGAAAGGTCCGGTTTTTGTTCGCATTTCCGGACGCTGACTTTTGAAATTTTCCAGGAATTTATCAATTAATTTTATTTGTGTTTCCGGATTTGGTAACTTTTCCAGAATCGTTGAAAATTCCGGTGTGAGCAGCCGGTCCGGCAGGTCTTTTAAAAAGCGGGTAACTTTGAGCATTATGATTTCATCGTTTGGTCTGACGGCTTTTGGCCTGGTTGGTTGGAAGAAACCGCCGGTTGTGGTGCCTCCGGACGGTGTCTCGAACGACTCGTCCGTCATCGGCCCACCCGGCTGGCCTCCGTTTCCGGCCAACCCAACTCCGCTTGACGCTCCACCGAAGTAAGGAATACCGCCCAGGCCTTTTCGGCCGGCGCCTTTTTGTTCGTCGGCTGATTTGTAAACAACGCTTCCGAGAATAATATTATTAATCCCATTCTTTTTAACCAGATCGTTCCACTCATTGATATCTAATTTCCCTTCTTTGGGAGGATTGCTCAGGATCGTTAAAAATTTTTCCAGTTCCGCCTGGTTGGTATTTTTCAAGATGGTCATGCTTTTGAACCCGTAATTCTGGATGATTTTTGCCAGCGTATTGGCGGCCAGCCCGAAAATCTTCGGGTTGATATGAGAACCGTTCATAACCAGAATATCTTCTACTTCGCTGAAATTAATGATGTTGGTTTTCTGGAAAAGTTCAGTAGTAATTTTATTAACCTGGTTGACGGCGTTAGTGGTAATCTGGCTGCCGGCCGGATAAAGTTTAATATTTTCCACCGCAGCGCAGAAATAGCGCAGCATTTCTTTGATGCGGTTAACGGTTGATTGGTCATCGACCAATTTTTCCTTTTCCGCCTGAGAGAGCCGGCTGGTTATTTTACTTTGAGATACCACAAAAGCCCGCTGGGCAATACCGATATTGACAATCTGTTTTTCTTCCAGATATTTATTCCAGTATCCGGATTCCGAAAACCCTTTCTCGGGGTTATTATCCAGGTTCCTTAAAAATAATTCTATTTCTTTTTCATTAACGCCGCGCTGGAAAGTGCAACTTTTAATGTAATGTTCTCTGAATATCTGGTATAATTCGTTAACAGCTGACCCAAAGGCCTTGGACTCGGCGGCGATGGTATTAATATGAAGCAGGTTTTTTATCTCGCTGATGGTGAATTTATCTATTTGTTTAAAAATAGTATTGAGCGACTGGAGTAAAGAACCGAAAGCGAAGCTGATTAATTGGCTGCCTTCGGGATAGAGCCGCATATTTTTTGCCGCGGCTGATAAGCCCCGGTAAACTTCTCTTAAAGTCGGGTTGTGGTTTTCGGGTAGAGGTGTAATCGCTTCTTTGATTTTTGAGCGAACAATCATTCGTCCGTGCTCAAAATATTCCGTGGCTTCGGCGCTCCGGAAAAGTTTACCGGCCACTTCTTCCAGCCGGTACCCATGCTCGGCTGCTTTTGTTTCATTGCCCGCTTTGCTGTAATGATAAACCAGCGAGGGGAGTTCTGCTTCAAGATTGTCTTGATAGACGGTTTCCGTGGCCTGACCAACCTGTTGGTGAAGTTCCTGTTTTGTTTCTTCATCAATGGACTGGTAAGCTATTTCCTGAATACGCTGGTTAATAAAGGTAAAATTATCTGTTTTCGCCGGGTCGGTTTCTTTAATCAGCCGGGCGTGTTTGGCTTTATCAACTATATCCAGCGTTTCTCCTTCGTTCCGGTTGGTTACTTCTTTTAAAACCTTCAAGTCTATCTGACGGCCCATCACCGCGGCTTGATTAACCATCTGAACGGTGGACTGATCCAGACGGACGAGGTTATCCATAATGACTTCGTCCAGCATCTTGGGCCAGTCTTCCGGTTTAAGTTCTTCAAGAAATAATTTTTTATCTTTGATGCTGATTTTTTTACGCAGGATGAAGTTTTTGA
>CAKKQI010000441.1 GCA_919901895.1 Candidatus Brocadiaceae bacterium
AGTGTCAGCCGGAAAATTTGAAGACCATCTCGCCCGGGTGGAAAAGATTATGGAGGAACTGGAAAGCGGCAATTTAGACCTGGAAGAATCAATTGGTAAATATGAAACTGGCATTTCATCGTTGAAGAAATGTTATGAAATCCTGGGGCAGATGGAAAAAAGGATTGAAATATTAATTAAGGACGAAAACGGTAATTTTGTTACTAAGCCGTTTAAAGTAAAAAAAACGCAGGAAACAGAACAATCATAGATAACTAATTTTATGCAATTAAGTTATTTCAAAAAACAGTTCCAACGAAAACGGGGTCAGGTTAATAAATATCTGGATCAATGCCTGCCTTCCGCCGGGACGTTTCCCGGACCGATTTATCAGGCGATGCGTTATAGTCTCCTGGCGGGGGGGAAGCGGTTCAGGCCGATTTTAACAATTCTGACGGCTGAACTGCTGGGTGGCCGGATGAGTGAAGCAATGCCGGTCGCCGCGGCGCTGGAGATGATTCATACCTATTCTTTGATTCACGACGACCTGCCGGTGATGGATAACGACGATTTCCGTCGCGGCCGGCCGACCAATCATAAGGTTTTTGGCGAGGCCATGGCCATTCTGGCCGGCGATGCGTTGTTGACGATGGCTTTCCAACTTATTACTGATAAGGTTAAAAATAAAAATTTAGCGGCTCGGCTGGTTAATGAGATTGCTAAAGCAGCCGGACCGGATGGGATGGTCGGCGGGCAGGTGCTTGATATTTTTAAAGATATTAAGTCTAAAGGCAGTCTCGGAAAGATCATGTCTTTATCACCCGGAGTGAAATGGAGTCCCGATATTCATCGGGGCGAAAAATATGTCAGGGAAATTCATCAGCGTAAAACGGCGGCGCTGATTGTAGCCGCCGTTCGCGTCGGGGCATTGACGGCCGGTGCCAGACCAACCCAATTAAATAATCTTACCCGCTACGCCCAAAATCTCGGATTGGCTTTTCAGGTAGTTGATGATTTATTAGATTTAAAAGGCAGTCAAGGTCAACTCGGTAAAACACCCCACAAAGATACCCGGGTCGGCAAATTAACTTATCAGGCCGTCTTAGGTGAAAACGAATCCTGGAAACAATCGCGCGATTTAATTACGGCGGCTAAAAAATCATTGGACCCTTTCAGGTCTCGCGCTGAAATGTTAAAAGCGCTGGCCGATTACGTTCTCCAGCGCGGGAACTGACCTCTTGTTGTAAAATTCCTTGGATAGCAGAGGAAATTATATGTCCGCTGATTAATCGGATTAACCTGATAGGATTTAATCTGTGTAATCCGTTCTAATCTGTGTAATCGGTGGTTAGATTTTCCTTGACAATAATAATAACCCTGCTATAATTATTAATGTCTTAATAATAACCCTGCTAAAATTATGTATATTAAAAGAGATTTAGAAGACCAAATTAGGGTTTATCTGAAAAAGCCGGAAATTTTGGCGATTATCGGACCGAGGCAAAGCGGCAAAACAACTCTTTTGAAAGAGATAGCTAAACCGCTTAAAAAAGCGGTTTATCTTAATTTTGAAGATCGGGATATTCTTAATTTATTTAATAACGACATCAAATCTTTCTACAATCGGTATGCCCAGGATTCTGGTTATCTCCTGATTGATGAATTTCAGTACGCGAAGAACGGCGGGCAAAAATTAAAGTATCTCTTTGATACGCACTGGATTAAAATTATTATTTCCGGGTCTTCTTCTCTTGATTTGACTCACCAGGCCGTTAAATATTTAGTGGGAAGAATTTTTATTTTTTATCTTTTTCCGCTTAATTTCAAAGAATTTTTATCTTACCGCCGGCCAGACCTTTATAAAAATATATATATAAATGGCGCAAAAAAAATAAATGATTTTTGGGAAAACAAAAGAAACTCAGCACCGGTTTTTACGAAAGAAGTAACCGGGGAATTCCAGAAATATTACCATGAGTTTACCATTTTCGGAGGGTATCCCCGGGTCATTCTGGCTAAAAACAAAAACGAGAAAATAATGGTTTTGAAAAATATTTATAACACCTATTTTTTAAGAGAAATCAGGGATATTTTGCAGCTAAGCACCGAAGAAGAACTGCAAAAACTTATTAAGGCGTTAGCCTTGCAAATAGGTTCCGTCATGAAATACAACGAGTTAAGCCAGATTACGTCGCTTAATTACGAAAGTCTTTTGAAACACCTTAATATCCTGGAAAAAACGTTTGTCATTAAGAGAGTTTTGCCTTTTTGTCGGAATAAACGAATTGAAATAGCCAAAGTTCCTAAAGTATTTTTTTGGGACAACGGTTTTCGTAATAGGGCCATTAATAATTTTCAGGATTTTGAATTCCGGACTGACCGGGGTTCTCTGAACGAAAATTTTATCGCCGGGCAGTTGTTGAAAAAAGAATTAGCTATTAATTACTGGCGAAGCAAATCTAAGGCCGAAATAGATTTTGTGCTAGAGAGAGAATCCGGCCTGACTGCCCTTGAGGTAAAATCCACTTTGAGATCAAATACGGCGGGGCGGGCCTTGCTGAGTTTTAAAGAAAAATATGCCCCGGCTAAACTGCTGGTTGCTTCCGAGAGTTATTCCGCATTTGATCAGCCAAGAAATATTCTTTTTATGCCATTATTTTTCATTTAAAGATAACTAAGAGCGTGTAACAAAAAGAAAATACCAGTAGCTGCGACCTTTACGGTCGCCTTCAGAAGTGGGGACAAGCCCCGCCGCTACCTCAATCATTTTGTTATACGCTCTAAATCATCTTCGGTGATTTAGTTATAAAAAGGAGGTGTTGTATGAAAACGCGAATGGTTAAAACGGCCGGCTATATATTTCTGTCATTATGGTGTCTTGGCCTGGCGATCAATTCATGCTCGCAGACACCGGCGGTTTCCGGTAATAAAACGGAAGAAACGCAATTTCAGGAAACCCAAAAAGAGCAGGAATACCAGAAATGGATGTCTGAAGCCCGAAACCTGATTGAGGCAAAGGAGACCAATGATGCATTAAACGCGATTGACAATGCCTTAAAGATAAAACCTAATGACCCGACCGCCTTGGAACTCAAAAAGAAATGCGCAGCGATAATAGAGTCTCAACCTAATCGGGACTCGCCTGCGCCTGAAGGCTTTACCGCCATCGGCAAGAATACACAAGGTTACGAGGAATACCGGCACGAGGCGACCGGGATGGTTTTTGTCCTTGATTCCCGCTGGCACATTCCAGATGGGCTCTAATGATGGTGAGAATGATGAAAAGCCCATCCACGAGGTTGCCTTAAATAGTTTTCTTATTTCCAAATATGAAGTAACGCAAGGCCAATGGCAGAAGATTATGAATAATAATCCATCCAACTTTAAGGGAGATAATAATCCGGTAGAACAGGTATCATGGGATGATTGTCAGGAATTCTGTAAGCGGAGTGAAACGGAGTCCGCCTCTGGAGGAAAGACGGGGTTACGGCTACCGACCGAGGCAGAATGGGAATATGCGGCCCGGGCCGGAACAACTACAAAATACTATTGGGGCGATAGTATTAATGATGATTATCTATGGGATAATAGTAATTTAGGAACGCATCCGGTTGGCCAGAAGAAACCGAACGGATTTGGATTATATGATATGCTTGGGAATGTCTGGGAGTGGTGCCAGGATTGGTATGGTGCGATTTATTACCAAACCAGCTCAAAGAAATAATCCAACTGGGTCAAGTAGCGGACAAGGGCGGGTGATGCGTGGCGGCTCCTGGGTCAACGGCGGTGGCTACTGTCGCTCGAGCCTTCGGGGCGGGGTCGTACCGGACGTACCGGAGGGTCAATATCGGTTTTCGTTGCGTCCAGGATTTTAAATAATTACTCTTTGGACTATTATACTTTTACCCTTTTCCGCTTCAAAAATTAGTAATTATGGCAGGTGATCTAAGCGTCATTACAAAGATTTATGACCTGATTATGTGGTCAATCTCGCATATTGCCAAATTTCCTCGCGCACCAAAGAAAAACTACCAATACTGTAAAAGACCAATATTAAACTTGAGAAATTAAGGTATCAAATACGTATAGCGAAAGACCTCAAGATATTACCATTGAATAGTTATGAATTTGCTGCGAAAAGCATCGTAAATATCGGCAATGAAATAGGGGGTTGGATAAAACAGCAATCTGAGATTAAAAGGGGATAGGTCGCAATAGATTGTGTCCGTGTCTTGCGCGGCGGCTCTTGGGACAGTTGTGATGACTTCAGCCGCTCAGCGTTCCGCCACAGGCTCGAGCCATGCGGCCGCTACAACGGCATCGGTTTTCGTTGTGCGGCGTCCAAGTAGTGTTCTTTTGATTACCCGCCTGCGTCCCGCCTTTCGGGACTTCGGTGGGCAGGTCTGAATATCTGTAATCTGGGAATCTGGTTCAAACCCTTGCTTGAACCTCTCCTCCGAACTCATGGTCTAAATGTCTTGCCCAAGTCGCTGTTAACAAAAAGTCGGGAAACTCTATGGGAAAACCCTTGACAGGATTATTTATCATTAGTATCATTAACTCATGCTTTCACTTGAATGGTTAAAAGAAAGAATTAGAAAGAACGAATTTTATTTCTCTAAACATGCTGACCAAGAACGACAGAATGAAGATTTGACCATTCAAGAAATTGAGGAAGCGGTGCTGTCCGGTAGGATTTTAGAGCAATACAAAGACACCGGTCGAGGCATAAGTTGTCTGGTAGTCGGGTTTACTAACGAAGGTAAACCGATTCATATTGTCTGTGGAAAAAGAGGTAATTGGGCCGTCGTCATTACAGTTTATTTGCCCCAACCTCCAAAATTTAAGAATCCTTATGAAAGAGGTGGAAAATGAGAACTGGATGTAATTTTTGCGGGAACAAGAAATTTCAGGATAAGCAGGTTCAATACATCTATCGTCACAACGGCAATTTCTTAATTGTCAATGATGTTCCAACTGAGGAATGCACCTATTGTGGCGAGCAATATTTTAAAACTGAGGTATTAAAGAAGATTGAACGTGATTTTAGAAGGATTTACACCGCTCATAAAAAACCCAAGCACAAAGTAGAAGTACCGGTAGAGGAATTCGCTCAAATCAAATAGAGAGGGTAGTTTCGGGTCTCATCCGATTAATATCGGGGTAGGCTGACCCGATTCGTGCTACGTAGCCCCGTCCCGCCTAGGCGGGAGACAGAGTAGCAAATGAAATAGGTCGGGATTTCGCTCTGGGTAAGGACTCACTATCTATGTGCCTATCGTTCAACAATGCGAACAACTGTCGCTCAAGTAATCGGATCAGAAACGAACTTACGAACCGGAACAACAACGGCTTCCGTCTCGTCCAGGATTCAAAATAAGTTATTTTTACACCGTGATCCGATTGTCAATAATTTTTCGCCAGAGTTCAGTAATTACCTGACCAAATTCACCGTTTTTGTCCCATCTCATCAAACATATTTCTAAATCACCAAAAGTAATTTAAAAATAAACATTGATTTTCTTTATAAAAAATGATAATTTTATTTCATTATGGCAGAAAATTTCTTACCCCAACTTAACCATCCTTCCGACTTAAAAAAAATCCCGCTGGAAAAATTGGTTTATCTATCTGAAGAGATTCGTCAGGAGATTATCCGGGTCGTCCATCAAAACGGCGGGCATCTGGGTTCCAATCTCGGGGTCGTTGATCTGACCATTGCCTTGCATTACATTTTTGATTTTGCGATAGACCGGCTTGTCTGGGATGTGAGCCATCAGTGTTATACGCATAAGATTTTGACCGGACGGAAAGACAAAATTGATTCGCTGCGGTTGGAAGGCGGTTTGAGCGGGTTTACCAATAAAAATGAAAGTGAGTATGATGTTTTTACGGCCGGACATGCCGGGACAGCTATTTCCACGGCTTTAGGCATTGCCTGCGGCGATAGTATCGCCGGCCGGTCGCGTAAAATTGTGGCGGTCGTGGGTGATGGGGCGATGACCTGCGGAATGAGCTGGGAAGCCCTGAACCATTGCGGCGGTCTTAAAAAAGATATGCTGGTGATTCTGAATGATAATAAAATGTCTATCTCGCACACCATCGGGGCAATGGCCAATTATTTAAATAAACTTCGGATGACCCATCTTTATACGGATATTAAAAAAGAAGTGTACGGGCTGCTGGACCGCTTGCCGGTGGTGGGACATCAGGTCGAACGCGCTCTTGACCATGTCCGGGCGGCCGCCGTCGCGACGATGGGCGGATTCATTTTTGAAGAATTGGGATTCGCTTATTACGGGCCACTTGATGGACATAACATTCCCTTGCTGGTTCATACTATTCAGGAAATTCAGCGTTTCAAAAAACCGGTTATCTTACATATTATTACCGACAAAGGCCGGGGGTCGGCTGATGCCTTGAATGACCCTTACCGGTTTCACGGAATTGGGCCGGGTAAAACTAAAGTTGATAAAGTCCGCGAAGAATTAACTAAAACAGACGGATTAAGTTACACCGATATTTTCGGGCGGGCGATGACCGAGTTAGCCGGCCATAATGATAAAATCGTGGCGATTACCGCCGCGATGCCGGATGGGACCGGACTGGTTGATTTTGCTAACAAATTTCCCCATCGTTATTTTGATGTTGGTATTTGCGAACAGCACGCGGTCGGCTTATCGGCCGGTCTGGCCAACGCCGGTCTTAAACCGGTCGCGGCGATTTATTCAACTTTTTTACAGCGGGCTTTTGACCAGTTGTTCCACGAAGTGGCGCTGCAATCTAGTAATGTTATTTTTATGATGGACCGGGCCGGATTGGTCGGAGCAGACGGTCCAACCCACCATGGCGTTTTTGATATTACTTATACCAGAACTTTACCCGGGGTTATTCTGATGTCGCCTAAAGATGGAAGCGAATTGGTTAAAATGTTACAATTTGCCTTAACCTTAAAAGGTCCGGTTTTTATTCGTTACCCGCGGGTGAATATCCCGGACCGGTCGGTTCCGGATGTTTCCGCTCAGTTTGAATTATCTCAGCCGGTTCAGTTAGGCCGGGCTGAGGTTTTGAAGGATGGGCCGGATGGGGCAATCCTGGCTTACGGTTCAATGGTTTATCCGGCGTTAGCCGCCGCAGAAAAATTATCTAACGAAGAAGGAATGAACCTGACCGTAATCAACGCGCGGTTCGCTAAACCATTAGATGAAACACTAATTAACCGTCTGGTTCAAGAGCAACCATTTATTATTACCGTTGAAGAACATTCTTTGCAAGGAGGGTTCGGTTCAGCCGTGTTGGAATATGTGAACCAGAATAAACCTCAGTTAAATAGCCGGCCGATTATCTGTCTGGGAATACCGGATAAGTTTATCCAGCACGGTTTACGGGATAATTTGTTAAAAAAATTAGGGCTTGATGTTGACGGTATTGCCGCAACGGCGAGAAATCTGAAAAATAAGGTGCACTTAAAAATTTTATAAAAGGAGATTAACTGCTGATTACGCGGATTATATTTAATCAATTACACTGATTAAATCTGTGTAATCCGTGGTTAGAGAATTATGAAAAAAGTAATCATTATCGGCGACAAGCGTAAAACACAGGTGGCGAAAATAATCCATGAGTTAGAACCCTGGTTGAGGACGCAGGTAAAAATTATCGGGATTGACTTGGTGAGCCGCTTAAAATTAAGCCAGGCTAAGGCAGATTTGATTATTGTCCTGGGGGGCGATGGGGCAATCCTTTCCACCGCCCGCCGGTTAGGGCATAACCAGATACCGGTGGTGGGGGTTAATCTGGGTAAATTCGGATTCCTGGCGGAATATTCGCCGGAAGAACTGAAAGAATCGTTGCAGAAGATGCTTAAGTCCGGCCGCGGCGGGATAAAACCGGCCGGTCGGATGATGATACAGTGTGAAATCTGGCGCGGCCGAAAAAGAGCCGGTTCTTTTATCGCGTTAAATGATGTTGTCATTACCAGGGGGACGATCTCGCGGATGATTTACCTGCGTTTGTCAATAGACGAAAAAGAAATGACCGTTTTTGGGGCCGATGGGGTGGTGATCAGTACGCCGGTTGGTTCCACGGCCCATTCGCTTTCAGCCGGCGGTCCGTTATTGCATCCTTCTATTAGGGCTTTAACTATCACGCCTATCTGTGCCCATACGTTGAGTATGCGTCCTCTGGTGATTCCGGCCGACCAGGAAATTAATCTGGAATTGGAGGCCGAATCCCAGGAAGTGGTTCTGACGGTTGACGGCCAGATTTTTATGTATTTGCATGAAAGTGACCGGATTGTCATCAAAACAGCCCGGGGTGTTTTTCATCTGCTCGGTTCGGACCGGCGCAGTTTTTACGACACCTTAAGGGAAAAACTATTCTGGGGCGGCCAACCGCATGCGAAAAGATTTATCAATTAGATAACGTAACTCAAAATCGCCTTTGGCGATAGTTTTGATTCCGAATTCACCCCCACACCAAAACTTTTGGTGTGGTGGTAAACTCTAATCCGCCTGAGGCGGAGTTGAGTTACAAAAAAAAACGGGGTTTTAGGATAGGTTCTTAGTGTCAGTCAGGTTTTCTAATTCAATTGATGCCTCGGTCACTCCCAGAGCGCACTTAATGGCTTTTTTGATTTGCGCCTGCACCTCTTCCATGCTTTTTCCTTGAGCCCGGCAGTTGTTGAGTTCAGGCGCCGAGGCGATATAATTGCCGCAGCAATCTTTTTCTATAATTATCTTAAAATCTTTGTGTTCTTTCATATTTATGCCGATACGACATAGTTTTTGAATATAATATAATACCTGATGAGAAGAAAATGTCAATCAAATTTATCAACTGAAATAAAAATATTGACAATGGTTTTAGCGGATGCTATAAAAAGAAAAGGAAGAACAATATTTTTTCGGGAGGTTGGAGAAATATGACAGAATCTTCCAAACAAAAATTTAGTTGGGCGGGATTGTTGATTGCTCTGGGAATAGCCGGTTATTTTACCATTTGTATCGGGACTCTTTATTACCTTACCGGAGATGCTCTTGGTGTTCAGCATAGTTTTAAGGGCATTGTAGTAGGAACACTGATTGGGCTGGGCGTTCTGCTAATCCTGGGAGTTTTCGGGGAAATGCCCAAGAAATTGTTTTCTTCTGCTCGTATTCAGGCGTGCTGGGATGTGGCTAAGCATGTTTTTCTCCTCGGCGTGGTCGCGCTGTTTGGTTATCTTTATTTTATTCCAACACTGCAGCATAAATCCGCTACCTTTTATACGGGTGAGCCGGAAGCTACCTATAAGGTTACTTATACTGATGGCAAAGAAGAAATCAAAACGGGTGGTCAGATGGGACAGGAAAAATGGGGCTATACTGTCGGGCTTTATTTTTCGATTTGTTTGGTAATAGGCGGTCTTTCTTTAAGTTTTTTAGCGCGTAATCTCTGGAGGTTTAAAAACGCAAATTCATCAACGCCGTTTTCTTCAAAGGAAAACGAGGCGGACAGTCTTAATAAGCAAGAATAAAAGTATCGTTGTTTCTCTATGAAAAAGATAATATTTTTGTTGGCCCCGATATTAGCGGGGCTGGTAGTGACCTTGTTTATTTTTGGTTGCGGAGAGCGCCAACCGGATAAAAAAGATGGCGTGGATAGTTCCAGTATTGCAAAAGAGGGGGGGGGGATTATGACTACCTTTACCGTAACGAGTTCAGCGTTTCAAAATGGTCAAAAGATTCCGATTCAATATACCGGTGAGGACCAGGACATTTCTCCGCAGATTTCCTGGAATAAAATAACCGGGGCGCAATCGTATGTTTTAATCTGCGATGACCCGGATGCCTCGCGAACCGAACCTTGGGTTCATTGGGTGATTTTTAATATCCCGGCCAGTCTTTCCGGATTGCCGGAAAATGCGGAGCGAAGCGGAGTCCCGACCCCCGCCTGTGCTGGCGGGATAAACTCCGCGTCGGGGTGGGAAAAAACCGGGAAACCATCCCGCCTGGGCGGGACCGCCGGGGCGATTCAGGGTAAAAATGATTCCGGTAAAATCGGCTATGCCGGTCCAATGCCGCCTAAAGGTCACGGGTTACACCACTACCATTTTAAAGTTTATGCCCTGGATACGATGCTGGACCTGAAAGAAGGGTCGACCAAGTCTGATGTGGAAAAAGCAATGAAAGGCCATATTGTGGCTCAGGGCGAATTGACTGGTACCTACGAGCGGAAATAATTATAAATTACCATTCTGATATATTATGGCGATAAGCAAATCTAAACTCTCTTTCGTCAAGCCAAGGGTAGCGTGCTCGGTCAATAAACCGAAGTTGTCAAAGAATAAATCAGCCATTCGGCCGGCCGGCCCAACTCCGTTAAGCGGCGATTACGACTTCTTGAAATTAGTTTTTGAGAATATGCCGGTGGCGATTGCGGTTGTTGATGAAAGCCGAAAAGTTCGTTTTATTAACAAAGGAATTGAGAACATCTTCGGGGTTAAAGAAGAAGAAGTCCTGACCAAAAAATGGGGGGATGGCCTCCGCTGCCTTCATTCCTCTGAGGATCCGCGCGGTTGCGGGTTTAGCCACTCCTGTCAACACTGCTTAGTTAAAAATACGGTGGAAGACGCTTTCAGGGGTAACCAGCCGCATCATTATCAAGAAGGAACATTTACTTTTATCATTAAAA
>CAKKQI010000442.1 GCA_919901895.1 Candidatus Brocadiaceae bacterium
ATGGGTGGTATGGGCGGTATGGGCGGCGGAATGCCTTATTAATAAAAGATGATCCGATTACTCTGTATAATTATTAGGAGAACCGACTATGGCTAAACAATTAATGTTTGACGAAGAGGCCAGGCAGAAAATCCAGAAAGGCGTCAATGCCGTTACCGAGGTAATGAGGATAACACTTGGCCCGAGCGGCCGCAATGTCATCCTGGAAAAAAAATTCGGCGCACCGGAATCAATTAAAGACGGCAATGATATTTCTAAGGAAATAGAACTGGTTGACCCTTTTGAAAATATGGGAGCTAAAATGGTGGCCGAAGCCGCCTCCAGAACCTCCGATGTGGTCGGCGATGGAACCACGACTGCAGCGGTTTTGACCAGGGCCCTTTATGAAGAAGGGTTGAAATATCTGGCCGCCGGCGCAAACCCGATGCTGATTAAAAAGGGAATTGACCGGGCCGTTCAAACCGTTACCACCGAATTAAAAAAAATGAGCCGGCCGATAAAAAATAAAACTGATTACCAACGCATCGCAACCATTTCAGCTCACTACTCCGATTTAATCGGACAACTGGTAGCTGATGCGATGGAAAAAGTGGGGACCGAAGGAACTATTACCGTAGAAGAAGGAAAAGGCCGTGAAACAACCCTGGAATTCGTTGAAGGATTACAATTTGATAAAGGTTACCTCTCGCCTTATTTTATCAATAACCCGGAAACACTTACCTGTACGCTGGATGATAGTTATATTCTTCTTTATGAAAAGAAAATTTCTAATGTTCAGGAAATATTGCCTTTATTAGAAGCCGTCCATCAAACCGGCCGGCCTCTTTTAATTATTGCCGAAGAGGTGGAAGGCGAAGCGTTAACTTCCTTAATTCTTAATAAACTTAACGGAATTTTGCGGGTGGCGGCCACCAAGGCGCCGGCCTTCGGCGACCGTAAAAAAGCGATGCTGGAGGATATCGCCGTTCTGACCGGCGGCCGGCTTATCTCCGATGAATTAGGGCTTAAACTGGAAAACATCACGCTGGATGACCTGGGACGGGCTCAGACCGTTCGTTGTGAAAAAGAAAATACCGCTATTGTCGGCGGCCAGGGCGACAAAAAGAAAATTGAAGAACGGATTCAACAGATCCGAAACCAGATCAAACAAACTACCTCGGATTATGACCGGGAAAAATTAGAAGAACGGTTGGCTAAATTAACCGGCGGCGTGGCCGTCATCAAAGTGGGCGCGCTGATGGAATCGGTGCTTAAAGAAAAAAAGGCGCTGGTTAATAATGCCGTTCATTCGGCTCAGGCCGCGCGCGAGGAAGGAATCCTGCCGGGCGGCGGAACGGCTTATTTGAAAACCATTCCGGTAATTAATAATCTGGCCGCGGCCACCGGAGATGAAAACGAAAAATTCGGAATTAATATTGTCGCCCGGGCCCTGGATGTCCCGTTAAAACAAATCGCGGCTAATGCCGGTTTTGACGGCGGCATTATCGTTGAGGAACTTAAAGAACGAAACGAACCGCATCTCGGCTTTGATGCCGTTTCCGGCAAATTCGTCAATATGCTGGAGACCGGAATAATTGATTCCACTAAATTTCTCCGGGTCGCGTTACAGAATGCAGCCAGTATCGCCGGCCTGATGCTTACTTCCTGCACACTCGTAACGGATCTGAAAGAAAAGAAGAAAAAGATTGAAGGCAGCGTCAGGTAATGGATAATTCTTGGAACTCTTAGATGCCGATCTATTACAGAGCCAGAGAAACTTAGCGAATGACTATCGCAAAATAAGCACTCCTGTTTACTTAAAATCATCCACTCCTCGTTATCGGTGCTGGTCTGTGAAAAAATTTGCGCCCCTTTGTGAAATATATAAATTATGCGTGATTATTATGAAATTTTAGGAGTCCCCAAAACCGCTTCAACCGAGGACATCAAAAAATCGTTTCGCCAGTTAGCGTTAAAATACCATCCGGACCGGAATCCCGATAACAAAGAAGAAAACGAGAAAAAATTTAAAGAAATCGCCGAGGCGTATGAAATATTAAGTGACCAGGAAAAACGGGCCGGTTACGACCGGTTTGGCCACGAGGGGTTAAAAGGATTCACCAGCCGCGGGTTCACCGGTTTTGAAGATATTTTTGAAACCTTTCAGGATGTTTTCAGCGGTAATAGCATCTTTGACGGTTTTTTTGGGGGCACTCAACGCGGTCACCGGAACCGTCCGAGTGGAACGCATTTACGGGTAGAAATTACTATTTCTTTTAAAGAAGCCGCAACCGGAACGAACAAAACCATTACACTAAAACGGAATGAAATCTGTGCGGCCTGCTCGGGCCGGGGCGCTAAGGGTAAAGATGCTATTATTGCTTGCTCCACCTGTCACGGACACGGCGTAATTATCCAGGGACAGGGATTTTTCAGCATTCAATCTACCTGCCCGCGCTGCCAGGGCCAAGGTGAAATGATTAAAACACCCTGCTCGGTTTGCCAGGGCACCGGCCGGGTACGTAAAGAAAAGGAAATTACCGTTAAAATTCCGGCCGGGATTGAAGATGGAACCCGGATGCGCATTACCCGTGAGGGTGAACCATCCCGTGATGGTTCGGTGCGCGGAGACCTTTATTGCGATATTTTCGTGGCACCCGACCAGGTTTTTGAGCGGCACGGAAACGACCTTATTTATGAGTTGCCGGTTTCGTTTACTCAGGCAACTTTCGGGACCGAGGTAAACATTCCAACTCTGGATGGACCGGTTTCGCTAAAAATAATAAGCGGGACAAAAAGCGGCGAAATCATCACCGTTAAAAAACACGGCCTGCCTGACATCCACAGTCATCATAAAGGCAATTTATTAGTTCGGGTGATAATTGAAACGCCGGCCGGGATTTCCTCTGAACAGGAAAAAATTTTAAAAGAGTTTGCCAAAACCGAAGATTATAGTACAATAAACGTCCCCCGAAAAATAAGATAGTTACCGGGGAAATTTTATGCAACAGAAAAAGAAAGAAACACCTGAATCGGAAAAACTAAACCGAGCAAAACAGGGAAATGACCGCGAAGACGAACCCGGGAAAATACCGGCTGAAACTCCCGCCGGCCCGGTCTGCGAAACGGTTCAGGAGGAAGAAACAATCCTTGCCCGGAAACTTCAGAAAGAAATAGACGAATTGAAAAAATTAGCCCTGGAACGCGATGAATTCCTGGCCATGCTCCAGCGAGTTCAGGCCGATTTTTCGAATTATCAAAAAAGGAGCCGGCAGGAAAAAATTTGCTGGGAACAATACCGGGATGAAGAGATCCTGAAAGAATTATTGCCGGCTTTTGATAATCTGGAACGAACTGTTAAAATAAAATGCGAATCCCGGGACGCCGTTTGTCTTCAAGAAGGAATTGACTTAACCGAAAAAGAAATTTTTCGGATTCTGGAAAAACGCAAGGTGATCCGGATAAAAACAATCGGGGAAAAATTTAATCCGGCTCGGCACGAAGCCGTCGGGATTAGGGAAACCGTTGAGTCTGAACCGGGAATAATTGTAGAGGAAATCAGGGCGGGTTATCTTTTACAGGAGCGGATTCTGCGTCCGGCCCAGGTAATAATTTCAGCTAACCCGCAACAACAAAAGTTATGAACCACTAGGCTTGACCTTAAATTCCGCTAATATTTCGGGATTTCATTTATTTCGCGTTTTCGTGTTAAAAAATTGTTGACAGAGTTTCTTAAATACGTTATTCTAATAAGCAAAATTTGGCATAGTAAATTTTCGTAAAAGAAATAATACGATCACCCCGCCATGCGGTGAGGTCCAATTCGTCCCGATGTATATCGGGGCTCAGATGAGGAGGAATTATGCGAGAACTAAAAGGTAATTGGCGTGATATTTTTAACGGATTTTCCGTTGCCCTGGACTTTAAAAAATTATTAGCCGGGTTTATCGGAATGGTGTTAACTCTGGTGGTGGTTGGCGGTATCCCTTTTTTAACCACTTCTTATAAATTAACACCCAATAACTTTTCAGCCGTCTGGACTAATTACGGTTATGCCTGGACCGAAATTTTAAATTTTCCCTGGTGGAAAAGTACCTTAATAATTGCCAGCGTTTATTTTTTGACATTGCTAATCTGGTCTTATTTCGGCGGAGTCATCAGCCGGATTGCGGCGGTAAACCTAACCAAAGACGAAGGGTTGGAGTTTTCCAAAGCGCTTTCTTTCGGCACCCAAAAATACCTGTCTTATTTTTTCCCCTGGATTATCCCCGTCATCGGTTTTCTTTTCTTTTGGCTGTGTAATTTCGCCGGCGGGTTAGTCGGGCAAATTCCGGTAATCGGCGAATTTTTGGTCGTCCTATTTTTACCGTTGGCTATTCTTTCCGGTTTTATTATGGTTTTTATTGCCGTGGGGTTTGTTTTTGGTGGATGTTTATTTACGCCGACTATCAGCGTGGAAGGAAGCGATAGTTTTGATGCGATTAGCCGGAGTTTTTCTTACCTTTACGCCCGGCCGTGGCATTATATTTTTTACCAAATCACCTCTCTTGTTTACGGCGTAATCACGACGGCTTTCGTCTGGACCTTCGGTCTTTTAATGCTCTGGACCGCTTTCCGGGCTGTTCATTCAGGGATGGGAGACAAGTTCAGGCAAATGTTCATCGTACTTGAGGGCGGGCAAGAAACTATTCCGCTCACGGTCCAAATTTCTGCTTATATTATGGGGATCTGGTTAATCCTTATCCTTGGATTGATGCTGGCTTATGTTATTTCTTATAAATATACCTCGCAAAGTATCATTTACCTTTTGATGAGAAAGAAAGTAGATGATATTGATGTCAAAGAGATCTACGAAGAAACGGAAGAAGAACTGCCTTTAACCGGTTCGGATGAACTAAAATCAGAAGAGAAGCCGGTCGAAACAGAAACGAAATAAAGGCGGCTCCGCCTAAGGCGGATTATCACCGCTTATACAAGGAAGAATCTATGTCTCAAGTTTGCACCATCTGCGGTAAAACAAGATCAGTTGGTCACCAGATTGTCCGCCGGGGGTTAGCCAAGAAAAAAGGCGGGGTCGGTAAAAAAATTAGCGGTATTACCAAACGTGTTTTTAGACCGAATCTGCAAAAAATCAGGGTCTTAATTAACGGACGAACTGAACGCTTAAGAGTCTGCACTTCCTGCATTAAAGCCGGGAAAATCACCAAGCCACCGATAAAATCGGGGCAAACCACCGATAAAATTTCCTAAGAGCGCTGGTTTCAACCCGCCTTCTTTACTCTTTCTCTTTTCCCGCCTCTTTTGTTCAAACATTTTTTATATTTATTGGCTAACTTGTTGTTAATAGAACATCTCAGTGTCGTGACGACCCCGTTATTCAACGGGGCAAGCTCTTTGCGGAACGCCAAAATCAATATAATGAAAAAAATAACTGTGGCACGGGAATGGGACCCACCCCGCAACTACGGGATTAAGAGCCTTCCTAAAACCTCGAGGGTAGAAACATCCCGCCTCGGCGGGACAGACCTGTTTCTATTCATTATTTCGGGTCTCCCGCCAGGACAGGACGAAATTACCCTCTTTTTAGGATAGGTTCTATGTCTAAATTTAATTTGATAAACATCAGCGAAGATAGTATAATAAATAAAAATCGTAAGCGTTCACGGAGTGACCCAAAAGTGTCATTCTGAGCCCGTAGGGCGAAGAATCTCTGCCCAGAACCGCAATAAAAATGAGATTCTTCACTCCTCTTCGCTCCGTTCAGAATGACAGGCAGGGTTTTTGGACACCCCGTAAACGCTTACTAAAAATCCTGCCTGCATGAGACCACGCACAGGCAATTATGAAATAATTTTTTTATGCTGAAAGAGGAAATTGTTAAATTAATTACCGCCCAATCTGATTTATCCTCAGATGAAATTGCCGAACTTCTGGAAAAACCGCACGTCCTACGTCCCGCCATTGGCGGGATTACGGAGTGTGGAAATAATGAAACTAAGGGTGATTATGCTTTAGCCTGTTTTAAATTAACCCAAAAAATAAAAAAATCACCTCAAGCCATTGCTTCCGAATTAGCCGGGCAACTCAAACCGGCTCCAGATAGTTTAATTGCTTCGGTTAAACCGGCCGGCGGGTATATTAATTTTTTTGCCAACCCGGTTAAATTAACTCCGCTCATACTGGAAGCAATCCGGCAAAAAGGCAGTCAATACGGCTGTTCTGAATCCGGGCGGGGAAAAACCATTGTAATAGATTATTCATCCCCTAATATTGCCAAGCCGTTCGGCATCGGACATCTCCGCTCTACCGTTATCGGCCACGCCCTTTACAACATCTATGCGGCCTCGGGATATAAATGTGTCGGTCTGAATTATCTGGGAGATTGGGGTACGCAATTCGGAATGTTAATTGCCGACTATAAAAGAAATCGGGAATTATACCAACAGCTTTTATATAAAAAATTTCAATTCATTACCGTTTCTCTGGCTGAGCGGTATGCCGCGTATAACGAAGAAACCAAAAGCAACCCTGATTTATTAGACCAAGCTCGCCTGGAGTTCCAGAAATTAGAACAAGGCGACCCGGAAAACCTTGAGTTATGGCGTAACTTTAAGGAACTCAGTCTCACGGAATTCCAGCGAATCTATAAATTACTCGGGGTGGAATTTGATAAATATTCCGGCGAGTCTGAAGTAAACCGAGATATTGATCGGGTGATTGGTGAAATACAGCGGAAAGGATTATCGGAAATCAGCGACGGCGCTCTGGTCGTTAAACTTGAAAAATACGGAATGCCGCCCTGTCTTTTACGTAAAAGTGATGGAGCGACCCTGTATGCGGCCCGGGATATTACCGCGGCGGTTCAACGTTATGAAACCTACAAATTCCATAAACTTATTTACGTGGTCGGCGCCGACCAGAAACTTCATTTCCGGCAGGTTTTTAAGGTCCTGGATTTAATGGGTTACGACTGGGCTAAAGATTGCGTGCACGTTGATTTCGGCCTGGTGCGGCTCTCGGGTGAAAAAATGTCCACCCGTAAAGGACAAACCGTTTTATTAGAAGAAGTCCTGGATAAAACTATTGAATTATCCCGGCTCGCCATGCAAAACCGGACCGCTGAATTAAAGGATAAGGTTGAGCCGTCTAAAGTTGAAACAGTCGCCCGGACCGTCGGTATCGGGGCCGTTGTTTTCAACGACCTTAAAAACCAGCGCATTAAAGATGTTGATTTCAACTGGGAGCAAATCCTATCTTTTGATGGCGAAACCGGCCCGTATTTGCAATATACGCATACCAGATTAGCCAGCTTGATGAAGAAATATGATAGCAGCCTCCCCCCGGCCGGTCCCGGCTCAGAATATAAATTACCTGAAGAGGTTAATTTAATTAAACAAATGGGTGATTTCCCGGAAATCATTCAGCGCGCGGCCGATAAATATGAGCCGTCAATTATTTCTAATTACCTTTTAAACCTGGCTGGTTCATTTAACCGTTATTACCGTTATCATCGGATTATTTCCGATGATGCCGTCTTAACTCAGTCCAGAATTACCTTAGGCCGGTATTTACAACAAATTATATCTCAGGGTTTGAATCTGCTGGGAATTAAACTTCCGGAAGCAATGTAAATGAAAAGAAAGCGATTAGTTATTTATCTTTTATTTCTGCTGGCCTTTTTAATCTTGCTGGTCGGGATTAATTTGCAGGTGCTGACCACTCAATTGGTAACCAAGGAACGGGTCGCTGAAGCGTTACAATCAATTTTTGAACAGCCGGTCCGGATCGGGGAAGTAAAATTCCGCTGGTTGAAAGGCATTGAAATTTACCGGTTGGAAATCCTTTCCGATGACGAAAACAATAAATTATTAAATGCCGACCTGGTAAAAATTAGTTATAATAAAATAGCCCTGCTGGAACGAAAACTGGCGCTGGAAGAAATAGAGTTTGTTTCCCCCGAATTGAATTTATTAGGCTGGCAGATTCAGAAGAAAAAACGCCCTCAGACGCAGATTACTTCATTGCCGCATATTATTATTCGTAACGGAAAAGTTTCGCTGGCGGAAACACTTTTTTTTAAAAAAGATTACGTCCAGGTTCTGGAAAAAGTCAACCTGGATTTTTACCCTTTTTCCAATAATCGTTATTTAGTGGAAGGACAGATTGAAGCCGGCCTGTTCGGCTCATGGAGTATTAAAGGTGAAATGGACCTGACCTACCAGAATACCACCCTGACGGCCTTATCTAAAAATATCAATTTAAACGAACCTTTTCTGGAACGACTATCGGAACCGTTAAAACATATCTGGAACCGGTATCAACCTCAAGGACTGGTTAATCTGGCGTTTAATATCAATTACCAGGAAAACCGGCCGAAACCTCTTGATGTCCAGGCGATTATTGATTGCCAGAATACCCGAATGACTTTTATCGGTTTTCCTTACCAGGTTTCCAATCTGACCGGCCGGATTGAACTTCACGAAAGCGGTTTGTTGATAAAAAACCTTCAGGGTAAAAACGGCCAAACTGTTGTAAATATCAACGGTCATTCTGATGGTTATAATAAAGAGGCCGGTTTTGTCATTTCCCTGAACATTAAAAATCTTAATTTTGACCAGAAACTTCATCTGGCTTTAAATGATAATTTAAAAAATGTCTGGAAAAATATTAATCCAGCCGGGATGATTGATGTCGCCGGAGAAATCACCCGGCCGGCCGGTCCCGACCACCACGAAAATTACCGCCTTAATTTTTCCTGCCAAAATAATCAGTTTAAAATAGCGTCTTTTCCTTATCCCCTGAGTGAGGTCCAGGGTGAAATTGAATTTAAGGACAATGTGGTAAAAATCAAATCGCTTCTGGCCCGGAGAGATAAAACTAAAATAAAAATTGCCGGGGAATGGGATGGGTTGACTCAAAACGCCGGCTATCTTTTAAATATTGAAGCCGTTGATGTAGAATTAAAAGATTACGCCCTGAAAGACGCTTTTACTCAACTCGCGAAAGGAGGGGCAAAATTGTGGGAAGAGAGCCAGCCGTCCGGTCCGGTTGATTTACGCCTGCAACTGAAACGGCCGTCCGCCTTAGGCGGAGGTCTTAACCAGAAAACAACCACCCGGCTGTTTCTTGATTGTAAAAGCATTAGTTTAAAATACGGCCCTTCGCAATATCCGTTATCAGGACTAACCGGGCAGATTGAATATTATGACCCGCCGTCCGGAGACGCACCGATAAAAAAAACGACCGGTCCGGAAGCGCACCTAAAACGGCTGGTCGCCCGAAACCAGAAAACCAATTTTGAAATAACCGGCAAAGTTCGCCTGCCCGATTCTTTTGAGACAACGGACCTTTTCCAGCAATATGAAATTAATATTAACGGAACCGATGTTCCGGTTGATGCCGGCGTTAAAAACTTATTACCCGATTCGTTAAAGAATTTTTTTAACCAGATTTCCCTGGCCGGCGAGGTTGATTTTTCCCTGGAATTAGATAAAAAATTAATTGCTTCAGCCCAACGGCCTGAGGAAAATGATTATCAAACGAATTACAAAGTATTGCTGAAATTATTAGATTGCTCGGCTGAGCCGGGAATTTCTTTAACTAAACTGAACGGAAATATTGATATCCTGGGCGAAATATTAAAACAGGATTCTTCTTCAAAAGGAATATTGAAATTAAATCACGCGAAAACAGCCGATAAAGTTTTTGAAAACATCTCTTGTTCTTTTACGCAACACGGCAATCGTTTTAATTTTTATAATGTTCAGGGGACAATCTATAAAGGCATTGCCGCGTCCTCGCTGGTCATTACCACAACTGATTATAGTTATCTAGGAGAAATAGATATTAGGGGCGTTGATATTAAAGAATTAGCCCGGGATACTTTTATGGCCGGACAGGATATCTCCGGACAATTGGCGGTGAAACTTGAGTTTTCCGGTCTGGGCAAAGACCCGTAAGAGTTAACCGGTTTAAACGGACGGCTTTATATTACCGACGCCCGCTTATGGGAAGTCCCGTTATTCTTGAGTATTTTCCAGCGTTTATCCCTGTCCGAAAAACCTGTTTTTGAGG
>CAKKQI010000443.1 GCA_919901895.1 Candidatus Brocadiaceae bacterium
TTAAATTGGTTAACCCCAGCGACATCCCGGTCTGGCGGGCAATCATCCGCTGGTTTACACCGGAATTATCGGTTACACCATTACTGGCAATCTGTCTGATAACCTGAAATTCTTTTTCCGAAATAGCCGATTGTCCCATAGATTCCTCATCCAATACTACTCTGCGTAGTAGATCCGCTCCGTAGCGCGAGCCAATCATGTTCAATAAATGAACATATTTATTATATCGCAGAAACCGGAAAGGTCAAGGGAAAAATTAAAATTATGACGTAATAGAATGAGATCTATCGATTGGACCCACAGACGAAACGACAGGGAAATCCCGCCCCAGCGGGATTTACACAGATAAACGCTGTTAATACTTGGCGACCGGTTTATGCGACGGAAATTTGAAGCAAGCCGAAGTGAGTGGAATTTAATCTGTGCGATCTATCTGGTGTTTCGCAGAATCATAAAGTATAGACCCCAACTGAAAGGACTCTCTTTTTCCGGAAGATTTGGCGTTGATTAGTTAATTGTTCTAATCGTTCCAGAACCGTTCCCTTGAAAATCCTCTCCCCGCATTCCATGCATACCCCGACTGGAACATTGTCAAATTCAAAGAGTTGACCTCTGAACCGACGCAGATATTTTATTCGTCGTTCCACTATCTTTCCACCACATTCGCATCTTCCGTATTTCATATTAGATTTTCTCCTTTATAAATACCGTAATAATTCTCACCTCGCCAATGGTATTAAAACGGCATATGACAAATAACTCACGCCCATCCAGTGTGTTACCTAATATTTTATATCTTGCTCCTCTTGAATCGTCAATATACTTCTTAACGACAGTACCGGTTAAAATAGCGTTAGTGATATCCGAAGGAAAGACGTTATCTTCTTGGGCTTCTTCGTCGGCGTAAGCAGTAATTTCATACCTTCCGCCTCTAACAAGATTTTGTATCTCACGCGATGTTTTCATCTGCTATCCCCGCGTATAATTTCAATTCGTTAATTTATTCATCAAATATGATACGAAAGTAACCTACTGTGTCAAGGGAAAAGTCGGATTACGTAAAATAAGATTTGCCTAAAAAAGATTATGCTGGAGCGATTGAAAAGAGTGCGGCAATTCCGTGAGATTGCTTCGTCCCGCTCCCCAATGGACATCGGGGGACGGGGCTTTCCGCAATGACATCCGGACGGAAAAACTCCTCGCCCCTCTCAATTATTTCCTAACGGAGTTAACCACCCGGTAAACCCGGAATTCTTTTAAGCCGGTTTTTCCTGAGGCCGTCGATGTATAAATTAACCGGAGGTCTTCTTTTTTCGTTGCCTTGGTAAAACCGGGAAAGTAATGATCTATTTTATTATCCACAACTAGATAATCTACCTGACCGGTACGCGCCCGGCTGATTACCTCCGAATAATTTTTCCCAACCAGGTCTAATTCCAGGAGGTGAATTAAACTGCCTCCGGCGTAATAAGGAATTCGGTTAGAATCACTCATGATTTTCGGCTTTTCTTTTCCATCGTGATAATTTTTAATCCATTCGCCGGTTGTTTTCTCGTTCAGTTTTACATAATCAACCGCTTTAAAAGTATTAATGGAAAAAATCGCCAGAATTAACGCCAGAATTACCCAGAGGTTAACGGCTTGTTTAGTCGGATTGGTAATCCGGAACCGTTTATTAATCCATTGCGCCAAAACAACTAATCCGGCCGCGGCCCAGAAAATTGTTATCACGGCTAAAATAACGGTATAACGTTTACTTAACCGGTCGAAAAAAATAGCGAACCTGAGCATCACCAGTAACCAGACAATCGCTAACCAGCTAACCAGCCGACCGGTTATTTTACCGGATTCAATTTTTTCAATTAGCCCTGACTGTTTTTTAACCAGCACCCCGATTATCAATAAAAACAATAAGAGGAGATGTTCGGCCTGGATACAATCTTTAACCGTAATTAAAACCCCATGAATATACCTGTTTCCGATCTGCGCCCAGTCAGAACTTTCCGGTTTCGCCTCCCATCCTTTTTGGGAAAACGCAACGGGATTCAGCATCTTTATTATATGGAGACCTTTATTGCTGATATCCCATTCGCCTTTAGTTTGTTTAATTCTGATTAAATAAGGCAGGGCCATCAATAACCATGGAAGCATTAATAAAACCAGGGCTAATATTTTTGCTTTCCAAATATTCGGCTGGTCGGCCGAGCGGTTAAATATTACCACGCCCAGAAAAACTGGCAACAAAACCGCACCGTCCGGCCGGGCGGCAAAACATAAAAGCGTCCCGGCGCCGGCCAGGATAAAGAAACGGTATTTCTTGGTATCCAATGCTTCTGAGATTAACCAGACGGAGGTAGTAACCAGGAAAATAAAAATACCGGGGGTGAGGATGCCGGCCGAAAGCCGGGCCGCCGTCGGATGAAAAGCGTAAAGCAGGCCGGTAATTAAAGCGATGGCGGGATTAAATAATTTACGCCCCAGTAAATAAAGCGGGATAACGGCCAGCGCTGAAAAAATAACGGATATTAACATCCCGGCCCATTCCCAATTATTTACCAGCCGGTAAGCCAGCGACATTAAAAACGGGTAGAGCGGATGATAAGGATGGCTGAGGGCCTGCTTAAAATTTCCCTCGTAATAATATTGAGCGACTTCAATATAAAGCGGGCCGTCGCTGGAAATTACATCGGTCTTGCTCCAGATCACCGCCCGGACTGCGCCGGACAGAAGAACTAATAATAATATTTGAAACCAGGTTTTTTTTAACATCGTTTTTTTTGGATTAATACCTTCCGGTAATTATTTAGCCCCGATGACAATCGGGATTCCATCTGCGCTTTCCTTGTAGGCACGAATTCTATTCGTGCTCATATCTAACGCACGCTTGTCCCCCGACGTTACATCGAGGGGGGTTAAAACCGTACCGACATATCAGAAGGGTAGTGGGAAGATCTTGCTTCCGCCGGCCGAAACCTACCCTCTAAAGGTAACAAACCTTAAAGCCTGTTTCACAACCTTCTTTTTTGTCATTCCTGCCCCCGATGTTACATCGGGGGTAAACTCTCCCTCTGACGGGATCCCGTGAGGGACAGCAGAAATCCAATATCCCCGTCTGGATTCCCGTTTTCACGGGAATGACAGAGGGGGACGTTTATTGGTTATGAAATACGCTCTTAGCCTAACCGGTAATTTTATTCGGCTGAATGATTACTGTAACCCGGACCGGCCGGACACCGTTTTTAGAATTTCAACCAATCGGGGCGCGATGATATCAAGAGAATATTTTTCTTCCACTATTTCCCGACCGGCCAAACCTAAAGTCTGCCTTAAAATATAATTTTCAACCAAACGCGTTATTTTTATTTCCCATTCTTCCGGAGTATCCGCCAGAAAACCGTTCACGCCGTTTTGAATAATTTCATTATGCACCCCGACCGGTGAAGCAATCGCCGGAATTCCGGCCGCCAGATATTGAAGCAATTTCGTTCCGCATTTACCCCTTGACCACGGGTCATCGCTCAGCACTGAAAGTCCAATATCAAAACTTAAAATATCTCTTGCTTCATCGTCTTCTTGCCATTGTTTTTTAATGATGGTGATTTTTTGGCTCTCCAAAAAACTGTTACAAACAATCTTGAGAGATAAGCGCGGGTATTGGACGGCTAAGTTCTCCAGAACGGGCAACAGTTTTTTAAGAAAAAACAATGATTTGCTGCCGCCCAACCAGCCCAGGATAATTTGATTGCTGGTAACCGGTAACCGGTAATCGGTTTCCCGTGAATAATCTTTCACCGGATATTTGGTTAAATCTATCGCTAAGGGTAAAATAGTTACTTTTGAATTATACGGTTCGGTTAATGATTTCAGATAACTATTGCCGGCGATAACCAGGTCGCATTGTTGAACCGTTTTAATATAGCGCGCCATTCGCCGGGGAGAATCAGGCGAGGGATGCCGCGAGCTATTAAACATTATAGCATCATCCACGTCAAAAATAATCCGGGTGCCTGTTTTTTTTAGCCGCTTTAACCAGAAAGAGTTAATCATTTTTTTTTGGATGAAAACGATATCGGCCCCTTTTACTTTTTTAAGTAATTTAAACCATCCGAAGATGGTTTCCGGGAAAAATTCTACTTGCGTGTTTATTTGATGCTGGTTAAGATACGGCAGGTATTGTAAAACACGGTAACGGCTGGCCGGATGGTTGTTCGGACGGACCAAAAAAAATACTTTCATAGGTTATCTCGTTGTTTCCCAGACGAGATGTTCCAGTTCGGGAATGAGCAATTTAGCCAGTGCAATTTTCACCGCCTTAGGCGAACCGGGGATAGAGCAGATGATTTTACCTTTTTTAGATACCCCCAGCAGCGCCCGGCTCATCAGGGCGGAACTGCCAATTTCCTTAAAACTAAGCGCTCGGAAAAGTTCGCCAAATCCATCCAGTCGTTTAAATAACAACGGTTGAGCCGCCTCAATGGAAAGGTCTTTTTTACCGCAACCCGTCCCGCCGCTGGTAATAATCAAATGCAAATCGGAGATGCCTGATAAACGTTTTATCTCCCGGCGGATAAGATTTATTTTATTTTTGATAATCTGGTGGGAAAAACACCGATGTTTTTTCCGGTTTAGAAGCGTCAGGATAAGTTTCCCGGTTTGGTCTGTTTTTTCAGTTCGCGTATCGCTGGTAATAATCAGGCCGAAGTTCAGGGGACCGATTTTGTGATGTTCCAGATGTTTTTTATGAAGGGTTTTTTGCATTACTCTAACCACTGATTACGCGAATTTAAACAGATTACGCTGATTAGAAGCAGTTTTCATCTTGCTACTCTATTGCCTATATTATTCATAAATTCAGATCAACGACCCCGCTGAAGCGGGGTCGTTGTCTACCAAGACAACTACCAAGTTTTTTGGTAGACAACGAAATTCCCGCCGGAGGCGGGTCTGCCTCAGGCACGATATTTCGTTGATTATCAGACAATGCAATTTATTGCTCCGCCTAAGGCGGTTCCGTCTCCCAACAAGGCGGAGACAGAGTGTCATCATTTTTCATGCCAGAGGCAGATCCCCTCCTGAGGCGGGCGGGCCGCCTTTGGCGGAAATCGCTGTATGAATAATGCGGGATACACATCCAAATATTTCACTTCCAGGGCGTGTTTTTCAATAAATTCCTTGCGTTGGGCTACTTCCTCGCCCATCAGAATGGTAAAAATCCGGTCGGCTTTAACCTCATCTTCCAACCGCATCTTTAAAAAAGTCCGCCGTTTGGGGTCCATGGTGGTTTCCCAGAGTTGTTCAGGATTCATCTCGCCCAACCCTTTATAGCGTTGGATCTCTAATCCCTGCTGTCCGATTTTCCTGACACCCTGCAGAATATCCCTTAAACAAAATAAATTAACCACCGCCGGTTTCTTTTCCGCGCCGGCCTCATCCTCGGTAACCAATTGGTATTTGGGTGTATCCGAATCCAGGTGTTCGCCTTTAAAATAATCATTCATAGAAAGATTTAATTTTTCAATATCTTTTACGGTTTTTTCGATTTCTTTACTCTGATGGAATTCAATTAACTTAAGTAAAAGTTCTTTTTCGTCGCCCGATTTCTTATCCCGCCCCAAGGCGGGACGTTTTTTACGCGTATCCGTTTCAACGCTTAAAACGTCTTCTTCATTTGCGATGAGAATTTCCTGTCCGAGTTGCTTCTCTTTCTGGCGGATGTATTTATCAAGATCTTTATCGGAAAGGAAAAAGGTTTCCTCGCCGTTCAGCCCGGCATAATAAAGCGGCAGCCGGCCGGATTCGTTCTTCATTTGCAAATATTTTCCAAAAGAAACTTTTTTGTTCTGGATGATTTTATTATATTCTTCCATTTGCGAAATAAGATTGATTAATTTATGCAAGACGTTATCTTGAATCGTTTCTTTCTTTTTCCCTTTTTTGTCCAGGATAATTAAGGTCGTACCTTCCACGCCCATTTCAATCAGGGCTTTTTGCATTTCTTTTTCGTTGATAATATACTCCTCTTTTTTCTTCCGTTTAATTTTATACAGCGGCGGCTGGGCAATATAGAGATATCCCTGTTTAATCAACTCTTTCATGTGGCGAAAGAAAAAAGTCAAAAGAAGCGTTCTGATGTGCGAACCATCAACGTCGGCATCGGTCATAATCACAATTTTACCGTAGCGTGTTTTAGTAATATCAAATTCGTCCTGGCCGATACCGGTCCCGACCGCGGTAATCAAGGTGCGGATTTCCTCGTGGCCGAGCATTTTTTCGATCCGGGCTTTCTCTACGTTGAGGATTTTACCTTTAATCGGCAGGATCGCCTGGAAATGACGATTGCGTCCCTGTTTGGCCGAACCGCCGGCTGATTCACCTTCCACGATAAAAAGTTCGGTTTCGCCTATCTCGCGGGATGAACAATCGGCCAGCTTACCGGGCAGGTCGCCGCTGGAAAGCGCGCCTTTACGCCGGGTTAAATCGCGCGCCTTTCGGGCCGCGTCACGCGCCCGAGCCGCCAGCTGAACTTTTTCCACCACCGCCCGCGCACTGGAAGGATGTTCTTCCAGATAAGTATTCAACCCGTTATTCGTTAACGACTGGACAATCCCTTCAATATCCTGATTACCCAACTTGGTTTTCGTCTGCCCTTCAAATTGAGGATTCGGCAACTTGATGTTAATAATCGCGGTCAAGCCTTCCCGGTAATCTTCCCCGCCCGGCAGGGTTTCCGATTCTTTAAATAACCCGCGATTTTTACCGTACGTATTAAACGTCCTCGTCAGGGACGTCCGGAAACCGCTTAAGTGCGTTCCGCCTTCAATCGTATTAATATTATTAGCAAAAGAAAATATATTTTCATTGTAGCCGTCCTGGTATTGCATGGCGACTTCAACGTAAACATCCCCTTCCTGTTTTTCGAAATAGATAATATCGTTATGTATTTTTTTCTTGTTCTGGTTAAGATGTTCAATGAACGCTTTGATTCCACCTTCATATTTAAATGTTTCGCTTTTATCGGTTCGTTCGTCGGCCAGCGTAATGCTTAATCCTTTATTTAAAAAAGCCTGCTCCCGCATTCGGGTCGCCAGGGTATCGTATTTAAAGGTTATTTCGGGAAAAATTTTAGCATCCGGCTTGAAAATTACTTTGGTGCCGGTTTTGTTGGTCTTTCCGCGTTTTTCCACTTTGGTCGCCGGCTTTCCCCTCTGGTATTTCTGGACAAACTCATATCCGTCGCGCCAGACTTCCACCTCCAACCATTCGCTTAAGGCATTAACCACGGAAATACCGACTCCATGCAAACCGCCGGAAACCTTGTAGGTCTTTTGGTCAAATTTACCGCCGGCATGCAGGGTAGTCATCACCACTTCCAGGGCCGGTTTTTTTTCTTCTTTATGCAAATCAACCGGTATCCCCCGGCCGTCGTCAATTACCGTGACGGTATTATCGCGATTAATTTTTACAGTAATATTTTTGCAATAACCGGCCAGGGCTTCATCCACGCTATTATCCACCACTTCATAAACCAGGTGGTGTAGCCCGCGCATACCGGTATCGCCGATATACATGGCCGGCCTGGTACGCACCGCTTCAATGCCACCAAGGACTTTAATCTGAGTTGCATCGTATTTCTCAACCTTTGCCTCGCTTGTCCCGCTACCGGCGGGGGCGGTAAGAACGGCGTCTTTTACCTCGGATTTTTTGACGGGCCCCGTTGATATCGGGGCGGGTAACTTGTTTGCTTGCTTCGGCATTGTTTTTTACCTTCCAGTAAAAAAAAATATGTCCCGGATTCTCTCCTGGGGAAATTTTTCCTGTAATTTCTGAAGAATTCTATTTTTTTTAAAGTTTAAGTCGTGTAAAAATACGCTTGACTTTACTTCTACCTGTAAAATATTTTGTTTGATCCCGGAAATTCTGGTTTGAGCCGTAATTTTGTCGCCGACCACGGTCGGCCATTCCCGGTTTATCATATTTTGCCGTTTCCAATCGGTTTTACGAATCTCTTTTAAAAAACTGTCAACCAGGATTCCGATCTGTTTCGCCATAATTACACATCCACGGACAGCGGCATTACTAGATAAACGTAATTGCGGCCGATTTTAAGAATCATCGGCGAGGCTTTGTCTTTAAACTCCATTGTAAATTCTTTTTCGTTAATCACGCGCAAAACATCAATAAAAAATTCCGGATTAAAAACGATTTCAAACGGCTTCCCTTCGTATTTAGCTTTCATTTCTACCTGGGCCTCTCCGACATCCTGCGTCCGGGAAAAAAGAGTCAGGCTGTTATTTTTAAAAATCAGCTTGGTGGCTTTAAATTTATCGGTGGTAACTAAAGCCGCCCGGCGGATGGCCGAATAAAATTCTTCAGTGACCACTTCTGCTTTTTTGTCGCAATCAGATGGGATGACATTGGTATAATCAGGGAAATTGCCTTCAATTAATCCGCTGAAAATCAGGATGGAAGATTTGTTGTCCTCTCCGACTGATAACTGGATTTTTAACTGGGTTTCTTCCAGGGTCAGCAAAACTTGTTTGTTATCATCCTGGATAATACGTTCTAACAAGGCCAGGCTTTTGGGTGGGACGATTACTTTAATATTTTGCGCCACTTCTACTTCTGATTTCCGTTTAATATAAGCCAGTCGTTTGCCGTCGCTGCCGACCATCCGGAGTTCTTTTTTGCTTATTTCCAATAAAACGCCGGTTAACGCATATCGGGCAATTTCACCGGAGGTGGCAAAAATTGTTTTCCGAATCATTTCCTTTAGTCCCTGGGACTCAATACTAACGGCCTTTTTGGCGTCAAAATCCGGAAAATCAGGGTAATCGGCCGGGTCCGTTCCCATAATTTTAAAATACCCGTTTTCTGTTTTCACCTGAGAGATGTGTCCATCCGATTCTATTTGAATCTTTTCATCAGCGCTTTCCCGCAAGATGGCGCCTAATCGTTGAGTCGGAAATAAAATCGTCCCTTTTTCCTTAATTTCGGCCGGTAGTTCATACCGGACGCCTACCTCTAAATCAGTTCCGATTATCAAAATACTTTTATCGCCGGTGGTTATTTTTATATTTTGTAAAATAGGAATGGTGTTGCGGGAAGGCACGATTGAGCTGACTATTTGAAAAGCCGCTAATAACAGGTTCCGGTCACAAGTAATCTTCATAAAAGTCTCTCCTCTTTATATTATATAATAGAGTATAACTATTCTTATTATAACTAGGTCCTGTGGAAATGTCAATTATTATTGACGACAAGACGCAATTGCTTACTACTTAACGAATTAGCGTTAAAAACGTTTTTGATGGTCCGGGGGAAAACTTCCGGAAAAGACCGTAGAAAATCTGTAAATTTTGTGGAAAAATTGGAATTTTTAACAGACAACCCGGCCCGGAGTCGTTTTTTCAAGAAATTTTCCACAAGCAATAATTATTTTTTTAAATCGGATATTAATAAATTAACGGTGCTTTGAAATTCTTTATCCCGATGCAAGCGGTGTTTAATTTTTTCGACCGAATACATAACGGTCGTATGATCTTTTCCGCCAAAAGCCGCTCCGATTTCTTCCAGCGAGCGGTCGGTTAAAGTCCGCGCTAAATAAATGCCGACTTGCCTGGGAAAAGAAACGGACTTCACCCGTTTTTTTGACTGCATCTCGGCTATTTTAATATTAAAATAGTTGCTCACTACTTCCTGGATATTATTAACAGAAATAGGCGAAGTTCTTGTTCCGCCGGTATCTTTTAAGGCTTCCTGGGCCAGCGCTAGATTAATCGGACGGCCTAAAAGCGAAGCGGAAGCAATCACTTTATTCATTCCGCCTTCTAATTCACGAATATTGGAATCAATCAATGTTGCAATAAAATTAAGAGTATCATCCGGTACGGAAACCCGTTTTAATTCCGCTTTTTGTTTTAAAATAGCCATGCGTAGTTCAAAAGTCGGCGGGTCCAGCCGGACGACCATGCCCCATTTGAAGCGAGAAACCAGCCGGTCGGTTAAAGTGGGGATTTCCTGGGGCGGAGAATCGCTTGATAAAATAATTTGTTTCTGGGCGTTATGCAGGGCGTTAAAAGTATGAAAAAACTCCTCCTGGCTGCCGATCTTTTCGCCGACGCCCAGAAAGTGGATGTCGTCAATGGCCAGGATATCGGCCGAGCGGTATTTATTCCGGAATTCCTCGCAGGCGCCGCGTTTTACGGCGGAGATATAATCATTAACAAAATTTTCACAGGAAAGGTAATATAATTTTAGCCGGGGATTTTTTTCCAACGCGGTCCAGCAGGCCGCTTGTAAAAGGTGGGTTTTCCCCAGCCCGACGGCCCCGTGGATAAAAAGGGGGTTATAGGCCTTGGAAGGATTTTCCGCTACAGCCAGGGTCGCCGCGTGAGCCAGTCGGTTGCAGGCGCCCACCACAAACCGGTCAAAAGTATAATGAGGATTTAACTGGCCGCGCAGGTTAATTACCGGCCGGATTTGTTTAGGTCCTTTTAACGGTTCGGATTGTCCC
>CAKKQI010000444.1 GCA_919901895.1 Candidatus Brocadiaceae bacterium
GGGTTAATTACGAACAGGAACTTAACCCCCAACAACTGGCTGTGGTCATGGCCGGCCAGGGTCCGATGCTGGTTATTGCCGGACCGGGCAGCGGTAAAACTAGAACCGTTACCTACCGCGTCGCCCGCCTGGTAGAAACCGGAACTAATCCGGATTCTATTTTATTGCTGACCTTTACCAATAAAGCCGCCCGGACGATGCTGGACCGCGTCGCCAATCTTCTGCCGGTCCGAACCCTGCACTTCTGGGGCGGAACTTTCCATCATATCGGAAATGTTATCCTCAGGAAACACGCTAAATTAATCGGTTACCAAAATAATTATACTATCCTGGACCGGGAAGATTCTAAAGATTTAATTAACGACATTTTGAAAACAATTAAACTGGATACGCCGCCAAAAAATTTCCCTAAAAGCAACATTCTGGCCGGTATTTTTGGCTATGCCGCTAATACCGGCCGGGAGATTAAAGAAACCATCGGGAAAGACACGCCCCAGTTGATGAAATTTTCTGCCGATATCATCCGCATTTTTGATATTTATACCGCTAAAAAACTAAAACAGAATCTGATGGATTTTGATGATTTACTCCTGAACTGGAAAAAATTATTTGAAGAACATCAAACCGTGCGGGATTTTTACGCCCGTAAGTTTATTTATACCCTGGTGGATGAATATCAGGACACCAATCATTTGCAGGGAGAAATTATTGAACGGCTGGCCGGGGTGCACCGCAATTTAACGGTCGTCGGTGATGACGCCCAGAGTATTTATTCATTCCGGGGAGCGGATTTCACCAACATTATGGAATTCCCGAACCGTTACCCTGAAGCGAAAATTTATAAACTGGAAGCCAATTACCGCAGCACGCCGGAAATCCTGCGCCTGGCCAATTGCTGTATCAAGCACAACACCAAACAGTTTCCTAAAAACCTGCAGGCGCTCTGCCCTGAAGGCGAGTATCCCAAGTTGGTGATTCTTGATAATAATTTTGCCCAGGCAAAATTTGTTACCAAGGAAATCCTGGAACTACACCGGCGGGAAAAAATACCGCTGAACCAGATGGCGGTTCTTTACCGGGCTCATTACCAGTCAATGGAACTCCAGATGGAATTAGCCAACCTGAAACTGCCGTTTGAAATCCGTTCCGGCTTACGTTTTTTTGAACAAGCCCATCTTAAAGACGTGTTATCATATTTAAAAATCATTTCCAACTTCAACCACGAACTGGCCTGGCAGCGCGCCTTGAAGCTTTATCCCGGCATCGGACCGGCCAGCGCAGAACATCTCTGGAAGACCATCAAAGAACTTAAGAATCTATCGGCCCTGCCTGCCTGTCCCGATGGTCCGCCTGAGGCGGATCGGGACGCAAACAGGCACTTGTCCGCCGCCCCGGCCTCGCTCCCGCCAGAACGGGTCGCCTCTGGAAAACCTCGCCCATCCGGACGAGACGGGCGGGCCAGCGGTCCCCGGCGCTTTTCCGGTGCAGCCATGAAAAGCTGGCAGGAACTCGTTAAATTAATCAATAAAATATATAACCAGAATCTCAAGGACAACCCGGCGGTCTTAATTAATATTTTCCTGGATGAATGG
>CAKKQI010000445.1 GCA_919901895.1 Candidatus Brocadiaceae bacterium
GCAGTTTTTCCGACCCATGCCAGGCATAATGAACATACTGAGTGTCGGTACTGATGGCAATTAATTCCGCCCCTTCTTTCTTAAGTTCCTGGTATTTCTCACCCATATCAGCCAGTTCGGTCGGACAGACAAAAGTATAATCGGCCGGATAAAAGAAAAGAATCAACCAGTTCCCTTTTTTAAAGACATCGGAAAATTTAATTTTACCGAAATCTTTTTTCTCCGGCAGATAAATATTCATCTCAAAATCAGGCACCTTATCGCCAATCTGCAAAACTTTCAATTCGTCCATATTTCATAACCTCCTTTTCCAACTAACTGATTACACAAATTATTATTTTTTTATCTATTTCCCCAGGGCTTGTTCCAGGTCCATCGCGTGTTCCTGTTCAACAGCCAGAATATTACGCAGTTGCTGGGCCAGGTGATACAGGTTCAATTCTTCGGACTGTTTAATCCGGGCGACATACCTCTCAATGGCGCCGTTTTCCCCTTCCAGGTCCTGCTGGAGCATCTCTACATTATCCTTGGAAGTTTTTGCTGCCGCCATGATGACCGTCGGGAAACCGCCCAGATAAGATATCTGGTTAGCCAGCGTGAGGGCATGAGCCAATTCTTCCTGCGCATGAATAATCAATTCCTTCTGGATATTCTGGTACATCGCGCCTTTTAAAACACCCTGGTGCTGGGTGTATTGCACGCAGGCCCGGTATTCCTCAGACAGGTCATTGTTTAATAATTCCACCAGTTTTTCTTTAGTAATCGGCATACTTTATTCCTCCTTTTAACAACGGATTATCCACCGTAGGCGGATCCGGCCTATGGCGGACACTGATTTTAACTAATTCCGCAGATTAAAGAATCTGTTGCGCAAACCAGTTTTTGTCACCCTGAACTTGTTTCAGGGTCTCTTTCCAAGCATAAGAATAGATGCTGAAACAAGTTCTCCGAAGGAGTCCGGATGACTCTTCGGAGTCCATCGGACAGCATGACATTTTTGCCATTTTATGCCATTCGTGCAACAGACTCTAAAAATAAAACTAATTAATCTGCGTAATCTACACTGCAATCATATTATTTTTTTAACATTATTTGTGTTCTGTTTCGGTTAAATCAGCATAAATATTCTTGCCCTTGGCTAGAAGATTCACCTTATTTTCCCGGGCTAACCAACCCATCGCCAGATGAGCTTCAGCCGGCGTAAAACTAAGAACTCGCTCCAGTTGTTTTAAAGACATCGGCCCATCTTTAGCCAGGGTTTGCCAGATTTTCCCCGCATCGTTACCAATCTGGTTCAGCATATTACTCCTTTCCCTTTATAAGTTTTCATACTGCAATTACTTCCGTGACTTCCGGAACTTCCTGCCTGATAACCCGTTCCACGCCCATTTTAAGCGTCATCTGGCTCATCGGGCAACCACCGCAAGCACCTTTTAATCTGACCTTGACCACCCCTTCCGGAGTAACTTCCAGCAATTCAATATCTCCGCCGTCACGCTGTAAGGTCGGCCGTATTTTATTTAAGGCCAATTCCACTTTCTCTTTCATAAATACTCCTGCTAACCACTGATTTCACAGATGGTATCGCAGATTACACAGATTAAAAAGCAACCTAATCCGTGTAATCCATTCTTTAATCTGTAAAATTAGTTGGTCAAAGATTGGTTTCTGTCATCCAGTTACCGTGGATATTACAATTTTCAATTACACTCAAAGTCCCGGCTTTTACTTTCAGATGAAAGGCCGTAGCCGGATTGACCGCACCCGGCGTAAAATGCACCCGTCCGGCAAATTTCCGGTCAATATAAAAATCCAGCCAAACAATATAATGTTTTTCTTCCATCACGTGAATAATCTCGCCGACCTTAATATGGACATCAACACATTCGCCGCCCGGGATAAAACCACACGTTTTAACCACGTTGATAACCGGGATATGTTTTTTATCGCCCTCGGTCAAATTCCTGGGGTCGGCCGGTTTTTTTAGAGCATCTGTTTTTTCCGTAAATTTTTCCGCCGGCACACCGCAGACCGGACACCGGTTCGGCGCTTCATTAAATTCAATATGCCCGCAGACACTACAAACAAACATTTTCATAATATTCCTCCTTTTAGCACTGATTACACAGATTTAATCCGTGTCAGCCCTGCCAAGGCGAGACTGACAATCTCATTTTAACAATTACCTTTTGATTTATCAAGTAAAAGATAAAAAGAACGAAGTCAGACTTGATTTATGCTCCTTTCTCTTTAAGGCACATCTTTAATATCTCTTTTAAATTATCCGGTTTGATTGGTTTGCTGATGTAAGCAATCGCCTTCTCGTCAAAAAAATGGTTTCTGTTGTATTCATCAGGGTAACCGGTCATAATCATCACCGGCACATTGACGCCTGAAGCCCGGATAGATTTAAGCACATCTAAACCGTTAGAGTCCCCCAATTTAATATCTAACATTATCAGAGAGACTTGATTCTGTTTCAGTTGTTTTAACCCATTCTCTTTCCCGTCGGCCTGGGTTACTTCTAAATTCCACGATTGCAACAACTCGGCCAAACTCTGGCGGACAAACTGGTCGTCATCAATAATTAAGACTCGACTTTGTTTCATAATATAAAATAATTTTGAGACTGTATCAAGTTTCCAGAATTGCTCCCCGGTGTCATTCCCACGAAAGTGGGAATCCATCTAATTATTATGCGTGGATTCCTGCTTCCGCTCGCCTCGTTCTGCTCGGCGGAGCGGGCAGGAATGACATTTGAAGTGCTGAAAATTTGATACAGTCTCATAATTTTTTAACCTTATTTAAAATATATAGCAAATAGCGTGCCAGGATTTGCTAAAAACCATGAGTTAAGGTTCTATTTTCCTAATATCTTGAAAATTAAGGAGATGCGAACAGCAAAATAAATTGATGCGGCAAAAAAGATATAATTAGAAACGTGAAAAGAAAAAAGGAGTGTAAATTATTAGTAACAAAATGTTAAGTTTGGTTTACCCCGTTAGAGATAGGAAAGCCCTTGGATGCCACGCTTTAGCGTGAGGAAGAGGAACAAAGATATTTTTATTGACAATTATTTCTACTGATGTATATTAATCATCAATCATCATTATGGAGGGATATATGATAAACGAGCATATTATAATTGATCCGGATATCTGTCATGGTAAACCTTGTGTCAAGGGCACGCGCATAATGGTCTTTCAGGTGCTGGATCTTTTAGCCAATGGAAAGTCGTTTCAAGAAATAATCTCGCAGGATTACTTTCCTGACCTAACCATGGAAGACATCCGTGCCTGCGTCGCCTTTGCTAATCAGATACTCCAGAACGAAGAAATCCATCTTGACAAAGAACTATTAGATATCAAAAAATGATTGTCTTAACCGACCACTGTTTACCTGGCAAGACCATCAAACTGCTACGTTCTCAAGGTTATCGGATTATTACCTTGAAAGAACTCAATAAAACTTCCGTTTCTGACCGGGAAGTCCTACAAATCACTCGAGAACAAGATGCGATTCTAATCACTTGCGATCTTGATTTTGCCAATATTTTGGTCTATCCGCCGGAGCATTACCAGGGTATCATCGTTCTGCGAATGAACAGCCGGACCGAGGACAAGATAAATCTCCTATTGATGAAATATCTTGTTTCAACCGAACCAGACTCACTACGTAAAAAGTTAATCATCATAGATTCCGGTGGCGTCCGCATCAGATTCTAACCTGACCAGCGGGACAGGACTGTCCCACGACCACCTGTCATCCTGCCCAGCATCAAAGTGCGGGGTAAACTCCAGCAGGAATCCAGAAATAATTCGGTATGGCCCCCCGAATTAAAATAATTCTTAATTTAAACCAAGCACGAATAAATTCGTGCCTACAAATTAAGGAACGATCCCCCCTTGGCGGGATCAGTGGTTAGATCTGATAATCTTTGATTTTTTTATGAAGAGCCACGCGGGAAATCTGGAGTATTTCGGCGGCTTTTTTTTTGTTACCCTTCGTCGTCTTCAGGGCGTTCAGAATAGTTTCCCGTTCTGATAATTTCTTAGCGTCTTTAAGAGAAACAGGCACCGCCCCAGGCGTAAAACAGGGTATGTCTTTGCCATAAGTCGTAATTTTAGAAGGCAAATCTTTCGGCGCAATCGTAGCGGCATCAACCATTATCACCATTTGTTCAATCACGTTGGCTAATTCCCGCACGTTCCCGGGCCAGTCGTAACTGACCAGATATTCCAGGGCCGGCGGTTCCACCTTTTTTATCTCTTGATGATTTAATTGATTAAATTTTTCTAAAAAATAGTCAACCAGCAACGGAATATCTTCTTTCCGTTCCCGCAACGGAGGCAGGGTTAAAGAAACCACGTCAAGACGATAAAACAGGTCTTCCCTAAACCGCCCTTCTTTAATCGCCCGGTGCAAGTCTTTATTACTGGCTGAAATAAGCCGAATATCCAGTTTTAT
>CAKKQI010000446.1 GCA_919901895.1 Candidatus Brocadiaceae bacterium
TTTTGTTTCTGTAGTAATTCTAATGCAGTTTCTACTAGAAGTTCTGTTTCCGGGCGGGGGACCAGGACGTGTTGATTGACCAGGAAACATAGGCCCATAAATTCTTTCCGGCCGGTTAGGTAGGCGAGGGGATAATGACGGGCGCGTTTTTCAAGCATTGTTTTTAACAGGTTTTTCGTTCGGCTGGAAAGAAATTCTGAGGCATTACGATATAAGTTGGTGCGGTCGGATTTAAGCAAATGGGACAGGAGTAATTCCGCTTCTAACCGGGCGTCCGGAATTTGAGATTTATTTAAAAAATGTTGGGTTTGATTCAGGGCCGAAGTGATTGTTAATTGAGGTTTGGTTTTGAACACTAAATATTTAGAGCGTCTAACAAAATGAGCCAAACACACTCTGTTGTCATTCCCGCGCAAGCGGGAATCCAGTCCCTTCAAGACGGGATGGATACCTGCTTTCGCAGGTATGACATTTATTGTGTTAGACGCTCTTAGAACCACTTTTAACCAGCGATAGATTTTTTAATTTAATTTCTTTGTCGGCCTTAAGCAACGGTCCGATTATTTCATCAATCTGGCCGGCCAGGATGTTAGCGAGGTTATGGACAGAGAAATTAATCCGGTGGTCGGTGACGCGGTTCTGCGGAAAGTTATAGGTGCGGATTTTTTCACTGCGGTCGCCCGAGCCGATTTGAGTTTTCCTGGCTTGGTCGCGCTCTTTTTTAGTTTCGGAAGCCATCTGTTCATAAAGTCTGGTCCGGAGCAGTTTCATGGCTAATTCGCGGTTGCGGATCTGGGAACGTTCGGTCTGGCATTCCACCGCGAGACCGCTTGGTTTATGGACAATTCGGATAGCCGAACTAGTTTTATTAACGTGTTGTCCACCCGGTCCGCTGGACCGGCAGGCAGTTATTTCCAAATCTTCAGGTTTAATTTCTAATTCAATCTCTTCCGGTTCGGCCAGGACGGCGACCGTACAGGCCGAAGTATGAATCCGTCCGCTGGCTTCGGTATCCGGTACCCGTTGAACGCGGTGTCCGCCGCTTTCAAACCGGAGATATTTGTAAACGTCATCGCCTTCAACCGAAAAAATAATTTCCTTGAACCCGCCCAGGTTGGTTGGACTGCTGTCCATCAGGCTGACTTTCCATCCCTTTTTTTCGGCATATTTAAGGTACATTTTAAAAATATCGGAGGCAAATAGGGCCGCTTCATTACCGCCGGTGCCGGCCCGAATTTCTATAATGACGTTACGCTGATTTTCAGCCGTATCGGTTAAAAGCATTTCCTCCAACTCATTCAGCAATTGGACCTCTTTTCCCTGGAGGCCGGCTAATTCTTCGCGGGCCATTTTGACAAATTCCTGGTCAGTCCCGGCTTCGTTCAGAATCGTTTCAGTCTCTGATTTTTGCCGGCGGACTCTGTTTAATTCTTCGGTCCGCAGCGCAATTTTGCTGAGCCGTCCGCGCTCCTTCATCAATTCGGCATACCGGCGTTGGTTAGTTATAACAGCCGGATCGCTGATGAGACGTTCCAGTTCCTGATAACGGTCTGAAATTTCTTTAAGTTTGTTAAGCATAAAATTTTTCTATGCCGTTACGATTAAATTTTATTAATGTTTCAGCCAAAGGACTGATTCGTCCTCTGGCGTCAGCCGGAGGACTGATCCGCCTCT
>CAKKQI010000447.1 GCA_919901895.1 Candidatus Brocadiaceae bacterium
AAAATAAATTGAGCGAATTTATTATCAAATTGGCGGAAAACACCGGGAGCCGCCGTTAGCCGACGAATAGACCGGATAGTGCCTCGTCAACATTGAATTTGGGGGTATACGTATTTCCTTTATCGTCATTCCTGCCCCGTATCAGGTACGGGGTAAACTCCAGCAGGAATCCAGATTAATTGGATTCTCTGGACTCCCGCTTTCGCGGGAGTGACACCTTGAGAAAGTGTCCTCCTTAAATCAAACTTGACGAGGCACTAGTGCCGTTTCAAGAAACATTGTTCTTCTTATAACCCCGCTTGGCGAGACATGATACTTCATTGAATTATTTTATCGTCAAATTTCATCATACAAGACTAATATGCTTTTTACCAAGAATATCCTTGATAAACGGATCTTTATTTTTAATGCGTTTCTGATATTCGTTTTCATCCATATTAACCGTATTAATCTCGTTTTTTGGGTTATTTCTGAACGCAAGGGAATCATATAATTTCGCTTTTACACCGATAAGTGTAATACATTACACCATAAAAATCAATGCTTTACGATACCATTACTTAAACTTGTCTTCAACCGAAATTCTACCTGAAAATACCACGCCGTTAAAAATTTTTAGAACACACCGTTTACTCAAAACAGTTTATTCTGTATTAAATATACTACATAATCTATAACTGGGCAAGTAAAAAAGACGCCGGCAGATTTCGGATTACTGATTTTTGATATAACAAGTAATTTGACAAAATAACTTGGCCGGGTATAATAAGAAAGCACACAGGAGGTAAGTGATGACATTCTGGGAATCCATTATTCTGGGTATCATCCAGGGACTGACCGAATTCCTACCGGTCAGCAGTTCCGGCCATTTAGCCATCGGCCAGTATTTCTTCGGACTGACCGACCCCGAAGTAAACCTGACTTATACCGTTTTTCTCCATTTTGTTTCAGCCCTGGCCGTCATAATGGCTTTTTTTAGCGAACTGCTGGATTTATTCCGCAAGAATTTTAATGTGCTTCTGATGATTATCATTGCCACGATCCCGGCCGCGGTCATCGGCGTCGCTTTTGAAAACCACATTGAAAAATTATTTAGCAACAATATTGATTTAATTGCCCTTGGTCTTCTTTTCACCGGCGGCTATCTTTTTTTAGGTGATTTGAGTTGGAGCCGGTCGGTTGACTCTATCGAAAACGCCCGGTTTGAAAGCATTTTCTGGGTCGGCCTTGCCCAGGCCGTCGCCATTATTCCCGGTATTTCCCGCTCCGGAATGACCATCGCCACCGGTTTACTGACCGGACTGGAAAAAAAGTCAGCCGTTAAATTCTCTTTCTTCCTTTCAGTCCCGATTATCCTGGGAGCAAGTTTATATAAACTTAAAGATTTTAGTAAAATTAGTATGGGGTTTCAGCCGATACATATATTAGCCGGCGGGGTAACCTGTTTTGTGGTCAGTTATATTGCCATAAAACTGCTGATTAAAATGGTTCAGCGCGGACACCTCTATTGGTTCGGCATTTATTGCCTGGCCGCCGGACTGATTGTATTAATATTAAGATTATTTGGAATCTAACTGATGCCCCAGAAAAACCAATCCCCCACCAGAACCAGGGAATTAATCGGTATTTTTTTTATTCTACTGGCGATTTTTTTTCTGCTAAGTCTAATCACGCACGACCCGGCTGATTATGGCAACCGGGTTTACCCGCCGAATGACTCCCTGGCTAATAAAGCCGGGAAAATCGGTGCGGTTTTATCTAATACCCTCTTTCTCGTCTTTGGACTGCCGGCCCACCTGCTCGCCCTGTTAATCGGCCTCTGGGGTTTCTTCCTTTTACAAAACCGCCCAATGGGTTCGCTGGCCATTAAATTAGCCAGTCTCGGACTCTTTATCACCGCAGCCGTCACCATCGCCGGACTGTTCACTCCGGATAATTTCTCACAATGGTCGCTGGCCTGCAGTATGGAATCTTTCGGAGGGCTAACCGGTTACCTGATGAGCAACGGGCTCACTACTTATTTCGGATACTGGGGTTCTTTATTATTATCATTTTTTATTATGTTTTCTTCGGCTGTCCTGGCCACCGACTGGGTGGTCTATGAATGGCTTATCAAACTCGGCCGGTTTTTAAGACAATCAACCGGGTTTATAATTTACTATGGCAGCGTTATCTTTGAAAAAATCAGCCGTTACCGCGCTAAACGGCAGATAGTTAAACAGGCCTTAGCGCCGGTTGGCCCAATGGCCACAATGAAAACGCTAATGGAACAACCGATTCTGACGCCGGTGCCAACGCAAGAAACAGATGACTCCGAAGAACCAGCCGAACCTAAACGAACTAAAAAAACAATAAAATCAACCGACCCATCCACCGAGTTTAAATTACCACCGGTTGATTTACTTGACCAGCCCGAAATATCACCTTTAACCAATGATGATAAAGATATCAAAGAACGGATTGACACCATTGAAAAAACGCTTACTAATTTCGGCATTGAAGCCCGGGTAGTGGATGTGGAATGCGGACCGGTCGTCACCAAATATGAAATAGAATTAGGACCGGGAATCAGCGTGCACCGGGTGGCCGGTATGTCCGACGATTTGGCTATTACGTTAAAATCATCCAACGTCCGCATCGTTGCCCCGATTCCGGGCAAAGCAACCGTGGGGATTGAAGTTCCAAATGCTATTAAAGGAATCGTCCGGTTGAAAGAACTGATTAATCTGCCGCTGGAAGAAAAACAGAAATTGTTATTACCTTTATTACTGGGGAAAGATGTCGCCGGTAAGCCGGTCGTCAAAGACTTGCGCGATATGCCGCATCTGCTGATCGCCGGCACCACCGGAGCCGGTAAATCAGTCTGTGTCGCCAGTGTTATCTTAAGTCTCCTGATGACGCGCACGCCGGATGAATTAAAATTGCTGCTGATTGACCCCAAAATGGTGGAACTCTCCGTTTTCAAGGATATTCCGCATTTAATCAGTCCGGTGGTAACCGATATGCGCCGGGCGCCGTCCGTTCTCCAGTGGCTGGTCCGGACGATGGAAGAACGTTATGAATTATTCCTCCATGTGGGCGTCAAGAAAATAGAGTCTTATAATCAATTAAGCCACGCTAAAATAAAAGAAAAACTGGCTGAAGACGGTGAGGAACCGATTGATATCCCGATGCGTTTGCCGTACATTGTGGTGCTGATTGATGAACTGGCTGATTTAATGGTTTCCGCTTCCGACGAGGTTGAAAGCGCGATTACGCGCCTGGCCCAGAAATCACGGGCGGTCGGTATCCATCTGGTCATGGCCACCCAGCGGCCGTCCGTCGATGTCATTACCGGACTGATTAAATCCAATATGCCCACCCGGATTTCCTTCAAGGTTGCTTCCAAGGTTGACTCGCGCACGATTCTGGACCGCAACGGTGCGGAAAAATTACTGGGTAAAGGTGATATGCTGATGCTTTCGCCGCCGGCGACCGACCTTTTACGCGTGTTA
>CAKKQI010000448.1 GCA_919901895.1 Candidatus Brocadiaceae bacterium
TCTTAACGAACCGCTTTTACGAATGGTATCGGTTCCATCAAAGTTGTTGATTAAGCCGCGTTCAAAACTAAAACCGACCTGCCATTGCTTGGAAACCTGAGTATCCTGTCCCACGGCACTGGCGGTGCTGACGGCTGATGATGATGTCCGGTATTCTTCCTGGACATAAATCCGCGTCGCCGGCGTAATCTGACTGCTCACGCCGCTGGCAACGCTGGTAGTACGATCGGGACGACCCGTGGACGAAGAAAGGGTGCCTGGGGACGAGCTCGTGGTTGAGTCGTCGCCCCGCCTGAAGCGGGACTCCACTGTCGCTTCGGCCGAGCGTTGCGTTGCGTAACTGATGTTAGTATAGGCCTGAGTTTGTTCCGAAACCTGCGAGGTTAAACCTAATAGGGCGGAGTTGCCTTTGGTACCGGTGGTGCCCTGTAAGGTACCGGCCAGATTTTTTTGCAATTGAGCCGCCAGACCGGCGGTGGTTTGATAATTAGATTCTCCTTTTAACGTACCCTGTTGTTCTAAAAATACGTTAACCTTTTCGGTTAATTTATAAGCGGCTTTTAATGCGCCCAGCGCGGTATCACGGTTGGTTTCACTGGTAAGGTTAGAAAAATCATCCACCACTTTTTGATAACGATATTCACCGGTCAGGGTTAAGCGATCTTTTTGATAAACGCCCTGCAAAGTGGTCGCTTCAGTTTTTTGGCCGCCGACCAGGGCTAAAGAAACGGTATTGGGATTACGCAGCGACAGCGAAGTCCCGTCCCAAACGGGACGCAGAACCTCTTGGGCATCGTAACGAAGATTAAGCGTCAGTTTATCAGGAATAATTTGATGTGAAATAAACAATCCGTATTTTTCCGTTCCCTGCTGGGTAACACTGCCGGCCGTACTGAAGCCGGCCTGGAGGCGCTGGTAATAAGTGTTGAAACCGACGGTGGTAATTGGTTTACTTTCGGTACTGATGCGATAGGCGCTTCCTTCAGCCGTGGGGGTAAGCGAAATTTCATTAAAAGTAAACCCGCCGTTGAGTGAGACAAAACCGGATATCCCCCGCGAGACTGTTTCGGCATAGTCAACTTTAAGTTTGGTCGCCAGCGGTAAATTTATGGTGGTATCAAGACCGGTCAGTTGATAATCTTCCGCATCAACTTGTTCCTGGACATAAGTGGCGCCGAGAGTAGTATGATTGAATGGCGCATAACTGGTCCGTCCGCCATACGTTCCCTGATTGAAATGGAAACGGTCCGGCCGGTATTCATAATCAACGATAATATAAACCGGGTTGCCGTCCAGGATGTTGCTGGAAATAATACTGTGGCTGGCTGAAATTGAACCGACCGGTTGTTTAAAAATAATCCGGCCGTTGGAATAATCTATTTCATAATCAGTATCTCGTGATTTAGGACTAGTGGAAAGGGACAAATTGGTTATTTTGTCGCGCGTTTCAATCCTAATTTGTTCCGACCCTTCCATAATATGTTTATGTTTCAGGTAATAGAACGAACCGCCGGTGGCGCGGAATTCGTTGTGGGCGGCGATCTGGTAGGCCTCAGCGGCGAAGAGAGTTGCTTCTGACCGATTACCGATAACCGATAACTGATTACCATTATCTGGTGATCGGTGATCGGTAACCAGTGATCGGTAAGACAACTTCGCCCCGTAAAGCGTCCGGTTATAAGTCGCCAGTTGGTTGCCATCCAGATTGGTCGCATAATTTCCCCAGAGGAAACTGGAATTGCCCAGCCCGGATTTGGGCGTGGTTTCCACGAATAAATAAAGCGGCCCTTGCGTATTGGTGGCATCCCAGTCAATAGAAGAATCGTCACCGTAAAGCGGATAATATTTATCCGGGTCAATATAACGGAATAATTCGCGGTTACGGGTCCGTTGGGTATCCAGCGAAGAAGTAATCCGGTATTTATCCTGAATATTGGCTTTTAGATAACCGGCGAACTTGCTTTTATCGTACCAACCGTCTTTAAAGCGTCCGTCATTTTTAGCGTGCTGGGTTAAATCGGCCTGACGGTCTTCACTGACACGAGAATAACCCAGTTCGCTCTCACCCAGGGCAACCAGGGTGAAATCTGTTTGGTTGTTTGTAGGCACCCCGAAAGCTTTCGGGGTGCCCGGAACATGAATAGAATTCGTGCCTACAACGTCGGCCGGTGGGTTCGGGCCGACAATCCCAAAATTAACCTTACAAAGCAAACCTTCGGTGACCCGCACTATCTGAAAACTGCTGGTCTCTTGGACTGCTGGACTTCTTAACTTCAAAAGGTGCGTTCCCGGCGCTACCCCCGGGATATGATATTTCCCGTCTTTATCCGTGGTAACGATGGCTCCTTCTTCGGTAATTATTTGAGCGCCTTCAATGCCTTCTTCATCGTTATCCTGAGTCCCGTTGCCGTTTCGGTCGTTAAAAACTTTTCCGATAATGGTTCCCGAATCAAAGAGCGGGTCCGGCACCACCAGCACGGTTTCTTTAACAATAGGAGAAGTTTCTTCGGTCAGCGGCGGTTTATTATAAAAATAACGGGCATAGGCCTTGTTTTCGTGTTTACCGAAAGTTACACCGCTGCCGACGACTAATTGATAGGTCAGGATTTTAGTTTCACCGACCGCAAAATCACCAACGTCAAAAGTTAGGACTGTCTCGCCGGTGGGGTTAGGCCAGGATGAAGTGTTATTACCAATCGTTAGTCGGCTTGATTCTTTAATATATTTAAACCCCGGTGGAATTTTATCTATAATCGTAGTAGTTTGTCCCGGGTCGGTCGGGTCAATCCCAGAATTAGTAATGGTAATCTTATAAGTAACCGCATCACCGATAGCGACTTGTTGTTTATTGGCTTTTTTGCTAATCTGGATATTCGCCGGGTCAATCGCGGCGAAACCGCTGGCTAACTTGTAAAGTTTGCCATCACCGGCTCCGATATAAAGAGCCCCGTTACCGGCCAGGGCGCAGGAAGAATAGGTAATCGGACCGCCCAGTGGAATCGTCCAGGCCGTACCGGGAAAGGTTCCCTGTCCGTTATCCTTCATCGCATAAACCAGATTATTAGTCGCCCCCAGATAAATATAATTATTTACATCAACTAAGGGTGAAGAATAAAAACCGGTCGGGAATATCGGGTTAGATGACCACCAATTAGTACCATTAGAAGTATCAACCGCATACAGGTTACCGCCGATATCGCCGACATAAAGAACTCCACCTCCTTGCCCAAGCGCCGGGGTCGCGCGGATTAGTTGAGGTGTGGCGTATGGAGCGCCCCATAAGGAAGAACCGTTATTAGTAGCTAAGGCGTAGATTCGGCCGCCTAACCCCCCGGCATCCCGGCAAATATACAAAGTATTCCCATTCGGATGAATCACCGGTGAAGAAAAATTAATATTACCGCCCACATTAACAGGTCCCCATTTAGCCGAATTATCAGAATTGCGTGCATAGACTTGTCCGCCCGTCGTGGAAAAATAAATCGCACCATCCGGTCCGATGGCCGGAGAGGAATTAATCGGACTGCCGGCATTAAAAGACCATTTTAAACTGCCATCAGCATTAATGGCATAAAGATAGCCGGTTGTCCCGGTAATCGTCCCGAAATAA
>CAKKQI010000449.1 GCA_919901895.1 Candidatus Brocadiaceae bacterium
GATATAAGTATTGGCCCCCATAAAAACCGCCCCGCAGGAAATTGCGCTTAAAAGCATCACCCCCTCGGCGCCGAGATTAATCAAATCTTTAAGATAAGTTGGCCCGAGGGCAATCCCTTTTATTCCGCTGGCCATCGCGGTCATCGTCAAATAGGTCGGGGCATTATCAAGGAAACCGGAAAGCGCCCCGGTAACCCAGAAGAAATGAAACGGTTGTTGCAAACCCAGCGAAGCCCCCTTGGCGTTAAGGATTATCAAGGCCGGTATCATCGTTGCAAAAATACCGGCAAAAAGCACGGCGACTTCAATAATCGGATTGAAAGTAAACTCATTTGCTTTACGGGTATGTTTTTTGGTAACACTTAAAGAAAAAACCGCCAGGAGCGTCATAAACGCCTCTTTAATTCCAAAGTCCCAGCGCAGATAACCGGAAAGAAAGATGGTCGTAATGATACCACCCAGGAACAAGAAATTTACCGACCCCTCTATCCCTAACGGTTTTTTGGGTTCGACATCTTCAATTAAGTCACCCGGTGTGGCAATATCTTCACGGTTGAATTTCCACTGGTCGTATAAATTAAAAACAATTAGAATTAACCCGTTGACAAACAGCCATTGGGGTAAAAGTTTCAAGGTCCAGAGGAAAGGAACGCCTTTCAAAAAACCTAAAAAAAGCGGCGGGTCGCCTAACGGCGTCAGCAATCCTCCGCAATTACCCACGATGAAGATAAAAAAGATGATGATATGTTTTTTGTCGTGGCGGACGCGGTTGGCCCGGATGAGCGGACGGATTAAAAGCACTGAAGCGCCGGTCGTGCCGATAAAACTCGCCAGCACCCCGCCGATAGCCAGAACCAGGGTATTGATCAAAGGCGTGCCGGCTAACGACCCTTTAATATAAATCCCGCCGGCAATAATATACAGCGCCCCCAAAAGAATAATAAACGAAAGATAGTCCTTCAAGATAACGACTAATTCAGCCGGTTGAACCGTCAGGATATAAATGGCCACCGGCACACCGAGCAGGAACGCAATGATCCCCTTATTTAAATGTTTTTCCCACCAGTGAGGCGAAATTAGCGGAATAACGGCAATGGCCAGAAGCATCAGGACGAAAGGAATCACCGACCAGAGAGGTAAATCAAGATGGTGGGTCGGTAACCGGTGATCGGCCCGCTCCGCCGAGCCGGAGACGAGGCGAGTAACCGGTGATTGGGTTTCACGAGAAAAAGACGACGAGGTTTCTGATTTCGTTATCGGAGAAAGTTGCGCCAAATGCGGAGTGAGCCCTTCGGCTTCGATCAGGGCCTTGAGCCTGCCGAAAGGCGGAGCCGAACTATCAGAAGTGTGTTCCTGTGCATAAAGATTAACAGACAAAATAATCCCGAAAATTAAAATAACGACAAAAATCTTAAATCTCGCGGCGAAATAATTGTTTTTTTTCATTGTAAATTAAAAATTTACTATATTGTAATGGATTTATTAAAGCCCTCCGCAAAATGTCATTCAGACTGTGTCATAATCCTCTTTTTGTCATTGCGATCCGCCTGAGGCGGAGAAGCAATCTCTATTTAATGAGATTACTTCGTCGCCCCGTCCCGCCCAGGCGGGACGGGATTCCTCGTAATGACATTATGACACAGTCTGATTGCGAGTCTCGCCTTAGCGGGACGAAGCAATCTGACCTGACAAGGTCATCCTGAGCGTAAGCGAAGGATCTCGTAACGAATACCAGAGAGACCCTTCACTCCGTTCAGGGTGACACTTCGTGTCAGATTGCCACGCCCCCCGACGTTATGTCGGGGGTCTCGCAATGACATACACAGAGGTAAAAAGTAAGTGCTTCAATAAAGCCAATTGTAATAAATATTTTAAACCTGGCAAGAAAAAACTACCATTTTTCTCTTTAACTTTTAAGAATTTTATCTTATAATATAAAAATCCGTCCCGATCGGATCGGGACAGGCAGGATTTTCCTTGTAGTGATCCCGCCGAGGCGGGACGAACTATTATGTTTAAACTCGTCAGTAAATTCAAACCGCAGGGCGACCAGCCGGAAGCCATCAGGCAACTGACCGAAGGCGTCCTGGCTGGCCACCGTTATCAAACTTTACTCGGAGTTACCGGTTCAGGCAAGACTTTTACGATGGCAAACATCATCAAAAATACCGGCCGGCCGGCCCTGATTATTTCTCATAACAAAACACTGGCCGCCCAACTTTACGCCGAGTTTAAAGAATTCTTCCCGGCCAATGCGGTCCATTATTTTGTCAGTTATTATGATTATTACCAGCCCGAGGCCTATATCCCCCAGAAGGATATTTATATTGAAAAAGATGCTTCCATTAATGAAAACCTGGACCGGCTGCGTTTAGCCACCACCAGTTCACTGATGTCGCGGAGCGATGTGATTATCGTAGCCAGCGTTTCCTGCATCTACGGACTCGGCTCGCCGGAAGATTATGCCGAAATGGCCATCAAAGTCAGAAAAAATGACCAGATTAGCCGAAACGAAATCTTAAAAAAACTAGTGGAAATCCAATATGAACGCAATGAAGTGGCTTTCCAGCGCGGGAATTTCCGGGTGCGGGGCGAAACGATTGACGTTTACCCGAGTTATGAAGAATCAGCCGTCCGGTTTATCCTTAACCAGCCCCAATATAATCGGGGCCAGACCGTGGTTAAAAATATCTTCCGGATAGATCCATTAACGGCTGAGATAATTACCGAACTGGACCAGGGATTTATTTTCCCGGCTAAACATTTTGTCATGCCGCCGGATAAAATTGACCGGGCTATGGAATCAATCAAGAAAGAATTAGCCGGACAGTTAAAAAAAATATCCGCCTCAGGCAAATTAGTGGAAGCCCAGCGGTTATCCGCCCGCACCAACTACGACATAGAAATGCTGCAGGAAGTCGGTTATTGCAAAGGAATAGAAAATTATTCCCGTCATCTGAGCGGCCGATTGCCCGGCCAAAGACCCGATACCTTAATTGACTTCTTTCCGAAAGATTTTCTAACGTTTGTAGACGAGTCCCATGTAACTATTCCGCAATTACACGGGATGTATCACGGCGACCGGGCGCGCAAGGAAACACTGGTGGAATACGGGTTCCGGTTGCCTTCAGCCCTGGATAACCGCCCGATGAAATTTGACGAATGGGAAAAAGCCGTCAAGCAGGTAATTTTTGTTTCCGCCACCCCGAACCAGTTTGAAATCCAGAAATCAGACGGCCAGATCGTGCAACAAATTATCCGACCCACCGGACTGGTTGACCCGCTGATGACGGTTAAACCGTCCGACGGACAGGTAACCGACCTGTTAAAAGAAATTATCATGCGGATCAAGAAAAAGGAACGCGTGCTGGTTACGACCCTGACCAAACGTTTAGCCGAAGATTTAAGTCATTATCTCAAGGAAAAAAATATAAAAAGTTGTTATCTTCATTCGGAAATTGATACGATTGAACGTTCCCGAATTTTACGTGATTTAAGAAGCGGTAAATTTGACGTGCTGGTGGGGATAAATTTATTGCGGGAAGGCCTGGATTTACCGGAGGTTTCGCTGGTGGCGGTGCTGGATGCAGACAAGGAAGGATTTTTGCGCTCAACCACCTCGCTGATCCAGACCGCGGGCCGGACGGCCCGGCATATCAACGGAACGGTTATCCTTTACGCCCGGCAAATCACCCGTTCAATGACCGAAGCAATTAAAGAAACAGAACGCCGGCGTGAGATTCAACTAACTTATAATAAAAAACATAAGATTACGCCGAAAACTATCCGGAAAGAAATAATTAAAGGGATTGAAGAAATCGTCAGCGCCAGGAAAGTGGAAGAATTCGCGCTTAATTTTGACCCGGATCAGTATCAGACTAATGAATTAATTAGTAAATTAGAACAGGAAATGTATGCGGCGGCGAAGAGCCTGGAGTTTGAACGCGCGGCGAAGTTAAGAAATCTACTTCAGGAACTAAAAGAAGCGCCGCGGCTAACCAGAGTAAAAAAGCACAAAATTCCAAACATCAAATAACAAACAAATATCAAATTTCAAATAAAAAGTCTTGAATTCTGGTAATTGCTATTTGAAATTTGGAATTTGCAAATTGTAAATGGGGTCTTGAAATAAGGAATTATTCGCACAGAAAAAAAGGCGTGTATTTCAACACTCAAACTCGTTGAGAAACATCCACTTGGGTTACCTACACCTCATTGTGAAGACGTTGTTTAATTCCGGAGGCTGAAACAGATCCGAAAAACAGTTCAATCGCCTCACGAAGGTTATCACGTGCTGTTTCAACCACGTTGCCCTGGCTGACGATGTCTAATTCAGGACACAACGCCACATAACCATCACCTAAATTTTCTTCCCAAAAAACGCATCCCTTTCTTGATTTTTTTTTTAAATCAGGTTATAATTTAGTTTATGAAAATCGGTATTTTAGGCGGGACTTTTAATCCGATCCACGCCGGGCACCTGATCATCGCCCAAGCGGTTTATGAAAAGTTTAAATTGGACCAAATACTTTTCATCCCCTGCCATACCCCCTATCATAAACAAAATACTTATTCACCCCGCTGTTACATCGGGGGACAAGTCGCCGAACCGAAACACCGGCTAAAAATGGTTGAACTGGCTACCAACAATATCGCCCATTTCGGTGTTTCCGACATTGATATCAAAAAAGGCGGACTAACTTATTCCCTGGAAACATTACGTCGGTTGAAACAAAATTATCCGGCCAGCGCAAAATTTCATTTCATCATCGGGGCTGATTCCTTACCGGAACTGCCGCTCTGGTATAAAATTAAAGAACTCAGCCGGTTGTGCGAGTTTATCACGGTCGCCCGCCCCGTCCTCCGCCTTAGGCGGATCATCGGGACTCCTCGCAATGGCTGTCATTGCGAGTCCCGCCTTGCGGGACGAAGCAATCTCGTTTCGTTACGGGAACTAAAAACAATTTCTCAAAAACTGGGAGCCGGATTTGCCCGAAAGATAGAAAGAAATTTCCTGAAGCATCCGATAATAAATATATCATCTACTGAAATTCGCGCCCGGTTAAAAAAACGGCAATCAATAAAGTATCTGGTCCCGCCGTCGGTAGAGAAATATATTATAAACCATAAACTTTATCCATGAATACGAGTCATCTATTTAATCCGTTTAAAAGTGTCCGGTTAATCATTACCGGCACGCTGGAAAGTCTGGGTTATAATTTATTATTATTAATCCAGTCGGCCCGGCAATACCGGAGCATTCCGAACAGGTTCAGGGAAACCGTTAACCAGATATCCATCTGTGCGCGGGGTGGTTTTCCCGTGGCGATTATCGTGGCGATCTTCAGCGGGATGGTCCTGGCGTTGCAATCAGGCATTGAAATGGCCCGCTGGGGTCAGGAAGCCCAGATCGGAACGCTGGTGGCGGCGACAATGTGCCGGGAAATGGGACCGGTGATGACCGCTTATATCCTGGCCGGATTAATCGGCTCCACGATGGCCGCGGAAATCGGGACGATGAAGGTCTCGGAAGAAATAGATGCCCTGGAAGTAATGTCCATTGACCCCATTAGTTACCTGGTCCTGCCGCGGTTGCTGGCAATGGCCTTAGTTTGCCCCTTACTGACAGTTTATACCAATGTCGTTGGTATTTTAGGAGGCGGTGTCGTGGGCAAATTAGTTCTCAACGTAAATTTTTCACTTTATTTCAGATATGCCCAGGAAGCCCTGACCCTGAAGGATATTTACAGTGGGCTTTTCAAGGCCTTGATTTTCGGATTTATGATTGCGCTGGTGGGCTGTTCGCAGGGTTTACGGGCGGAAAACGGTGCGGCCGGCGTCGGCAAAGCCACAATGAAAGCCGTCGTGATCGCTCTCATCTCTATCTTAATCTTTGATTATTTCCTGACCTGGTTGTTTTATTAACCATAAAAATTTTCAGAGAAAATTTTTATTTATGATTGAATTCATTGACGTCCACAAATCATTCAACAGCCACGAGGTTCTGAAGGGGTTAAGTTTTAAAATCAACCGCGGTGAAAGTTTTGCCATTCTCGGCCGAAGCGGTTGCGGTAAAAGCGTCACCTTAAAACTGATGACCGGGTTACTCAAACCGGACCGCGGGCAGATTATTATTGACGGAATCGACATCACCAAACTTGAAAATTCCGGGCTGGCTAAAATCCGTAAAAAATTTGGTTTTCTCTTCCAATCCGGCGCCCTCCTGAATTCTCTTAACATTGAAAATAACATCGCCCTGCCGTTGCGTGAACATAAGGAATTACCGGAAGCCGCCATTATGGAACGGGTCAAAGAAGTTTTAAATATTTTAGGATTAAAACATCTGGAGCACGTAATGCCGGCCGAGTTAAGCGGCGGGATGAAAAAACGGGTCTCGCTCGCCCGGGCGATTATCCGCCGGCCGGAAATTATTCTTTATGACGAGCCCACCACCGGACTGGACCCGATTATGGCCAATGTCATTAACCATCTTATCGTTGATCTGAGAGAACGGTTGAAAATAACCTCGGTGGTCGTAACACACGATATGAAAAGCACTTTTATGGTAGCGGACCGGATTATTCTATTATACCGCGGACAAATTATCCGTTCCGGGACGCCGGATGAGTTTAAAGACAGCCCGGACCCTTTTATCAAACAATTCGTCCTCGGCGAACCGAAAGGACCGTTCCAGGATGAAGATGAACTGAAATTACAAGAAAAATTAACCGGAAAAAAAGAAGAAAATAATTGATTTAAAGAAAAGAAAAATTATAATAGTGACGACATGAAAAAAAATTTAGAAATCGGCATTTTATTCATTGCAGCAATTCTGATGCTGGTAGTTTTCAGCCTGACCATCAGCCAGTGTAATCTTTTTGAAAAACATTACGACCTAACCGTTATTTTAAAAATGGTCGGCGGCTTAAAAGAAGGCGACCAGGTCCAGGTCTCCGGAATGGAACTGGGCCGGGTTTATCAGTTAATCCTCCAACCGGATACCACGGTAAAAGTAATCCTGCGGATGGACACAAAAATAGAACTTCAAACAGATTACCTGATTGAAATCCGGGAATCCAGCATGATTGGCGGTAATTTTGTTTATATCCACCAAGGAACCGCTGGGCAAATCATCGATTCGACCCAGCCGCTGGCCGGCAAATTATCTATCAGCGGACTGAATGAAATCGGCGAGATGGTGCGGGATAGCAAGGCCGATTTGAAAGAATTATTAAACACGGCCAAAACTGTTTTTCAGCGGCTGGAAAGAGGCGAAGGTAATCTCGCCCAGTTTATTAATGATCAAGGGCTTTATACCAACCTTAAAGAATCTTCCGAATCGTTAAAAAATATTCTTAAAGAAATAGAAAAAGGCCAGGGACCTTTAAACAAAATGATTTATGACGAAAAACTCGCCCGTCAACTCTCGGAAGCCGGTGATGCGATCGTCAAAACATTTGAACCGGTGGTTAAAACCAAGGTCTATGCCGGCGCGGAGTCAAAATATTATGTGGAATCCGATCTGTTTATCTCCAGATTTAACATTAAAATCTATCCCCGGCCCAACCGTTATTTTTTACTCGGCGCTTCGGTGTTGTCTCTGGATACGGACGGCGATATTGATTTTAAAAATAAACAAGAAGGCGACCAATACCAGACCTTGGTCAAAGGTGATTTTTTAACGGCTTACGAGCCGGTTGAAAATCTTATTTTCCGGGTTGGCTTATTGGAAGGCAAACCGGGCGGCGGGATAGATTGGGAAATCCCGCTCTCTTCAACCTTTTGTTCTAAATTAACTTTCACACTGGAAGGCCGTGACGCCTATAACAGCGTTAAAGATGAAAATATAGACGAGAATATCAACGGCGGATTATTCCGGGCTTATGCCAGCGCCCAACTCTGGAATTATCTTTCGGTTTATGCCGGCGCTAACCGGATTGGTCACGGAAGTGAAGTGGAATTTATGGGCGGGCTGTGTCTGGAATATCTGGATGAAGATATCAAGAATTTTGTTACCTTGATTGGTTTAAGCCGATAGTACTAAAGTATTCCTTACTGATAATTTAGAATCCTTCTCCCGCTAATTGCTCCAGTGTTAAATCAGACTTTCCCATCTTCGCCAGCAGTTTATTAACCCATTTGCCCATGATATCTAATTCAACGTTAACCTGATCACCTTTCTTTTTTTCACCAAAGGTCGTGTGTTGCAAAGTAAAAGGAATCAGGGCAATGGAAAACCGGTCTTTTTTGATATCCATCAGCGTCAGACTGCAACCGTCCACCGCGATAGAACCTTTTTCTATCATCAGATTGGTAAATTCCGGAGGGACGGCTATTTCTATTACTGCACCTGTTTTTTTTGTTTCTTTTTTAGAAATAACACCGATGCCGTCAATATGCCCCTGGACGAAATGTCCGCCGAAGGGCTGCCCGGCCCGGATAGCCGGTTCAATATTAACCGCCTCACCTGTTTTAAAATCGCCCAGATTTGTTCTCTTAACCGTTTCAAATACCACATCAAAAGAAACACTATTGTTATTTTTTTTTGTCACGGTCAGGCAGGTGCCGTTCACCGCGATACTATCACCGGCTTTAATTTCAGAAGCAAGTTTACCAATATCAACCGTGAGTCTAAAACCATCGCCGGTTGTTTCTTTTTTAACGACTTTCCCTAATTCAACAATCCCGGTAAACATAAGAAGAGACTCCTCGTAATTATTTATCTTCCTTTTAACGTTTTAGCGAATTCTTTTAAGAATGGTAAATCGCGCAGGTCGCGTTCTCTCTTCGCCGCTTCTTTACTTATAATAATATCTTCAATATGAGCAACCGGAAATTCACGGATACGCATACTTCGTTTCTTAACTTCATCATAATTATTAAAACCCTCAGGCGCAAATACCAAATCCACGTCAAAAGGACCGGATTTTATCTGAACAAAATCTTTTCCTTGAATAATAGATTCTTTTATCTTCTTATCAAGTTTAAAACCTAATTTCAAAAGTGCCCGGATAATTCTTCGGCCATTAACAGGATCTTTTCTTGGATAGATATCAACATCCTGGGTGGTTCCCGGATAACCCAAAATAATTGCTCCTGATTTGCCAATAAAAAGATAATCTGCTTTTTCCTTATTTAGCGCTTTGCACAACAGTTGTCCCTGCTTAAAACTAAAACCTCTGGATTGATTCATTCTAAATCAGGCCTTTCCCCGACGAGATAGTTTCTTGTTTACCCGGTATCCTAAATAAACAGGCAATTCCCTGATACACCATTTTTTATATTCTTTAATAGAATTAAATATGCGGTAAGGGGCATCATCCAGAACCGGTTTATAAGTATAGACAAAACCATAGTCGATTCTATCCTGTAAACGTCGTTTTAACTGCCGGCGACATTGCTTAATCCAATTTTTCATGTCTGCAGACTTCATATGATATCTGATCGAAAATTATTTTTACCGGTATTGGCTGACACCGTCCGTTTTTTATTAAACTGATAGAATCTGGGCCGCTTCAAATTCATGGCGCGGTAAAAATTCTCCATCGCCGCACCGGCCGGTAAAACTATTATCTTTAACGATGACTTTACCCCGGGCCAGCACCTGAGAAATAGCGCCTCTGATTTCCCATCCTTCATAAGGACAATAATCAACGTTCTGATGAAGTTTATTCGCCCGCAGGACGAATTTTTTATTCGGATTAAATATGACCAGGTCGGCATCGCTTCTTTCGGCCACAGTTCCTTTCTGCGGGTAGAGCCCGAAAATTTTAGCCGGTGCGGTGGCCCAGATATCCACCAATTTATTCAAGGTAATTTTATTTTTACAGACACCCTCCGAATAAAGAAGATATAATCTGGTTTCCACGCCCGGCACACCGTTGGGAATTAAAGAAAAATTATCGCGGCCTAATTCTTTCTGTCCTTTCCAGTTAAACGAACAGTGGTCGGAACTGACCACCTGGAGATTGCCTTCAGCCAGTCCTTGCCAGAGATGAGTTTGATTATGTTTTCCGCGCAACGGCGGCGACATCACATATTTAGCGCCGGCAAAACCTGTCACCAATTCATTTTCGGAAGCAGGTTCGCTGTAATTATCCACGGAAAGCGTTAAATATTGAGGACAGGTTTCGGCAAAAACGGACTGACGTCTGGCCCGGGTTTTTTTAACCTGCTCTAATGCCCCGGCACAACTCAAATGCACGATATAAAGCGGCGCGCCGGTTAACTGAGCCAGCATAATCGCCCGATTAGTCGCCTCTTCTTCCAATTCCGGCGGCCGGCTCAGGGCATGATAAAGCGGTTCGGTTTTACCCTCAGATAAAAATTTCTTGATTAATAGATCAATTATCCCGCCGTTTTCGGCATGAACCATCACTAATGCCCCAATCTCCCGCGCCTTACTTAAAACACTAAAAAGCGTCTCGTCATCAACCATAAAAATATTTTTATACGCCATAAAAAGTTTAAAACTGCTTATCCCGGACTCCACCAGGTCAGGTAATTCATTTAATATTTCTTCGTTAACCTCAGTCAACACGAGATGAAACCCGTAATCAATCACCGCTTTTCCTTCGGCTTTTTGACGCCATAAGGCAAGAGATTCTTTTAAACTTTTATCTTTTTGCTGAACGGCAAAATCAATAATTGTCGTGGTCCCGCCGCAGGCCGCCGCCACCGAACCGGTAAAAAAATCATCAGATGAAACCGTTCCGCCAAAGGGTAATTCAAAATGAGTGTGGACATCAATCCCACCCGGTAGGATATAATACCCGCCGGCCTCAATCACTTTTTCGGCCTCATCGGATAAAACAGCCGCAATTTTTTCTATTTTACCATCGGTGATACCGATATCCGCCCGGAAAGTTTTTTCCGCAGTAATAATCGTACCGCCAACAATTTTTAAATCCATAGTTGCTCTATTCCTAGACCAAACTAATCGCACCCGCCGGGCAGATCGCCAGGCACAAACCGCAGCCATCGCATTTTGATTTACTGATACAGACCTTATCACCGGCCATCGTAATCGCCTGAAAACCGGCGTCCTGGCAGGAAATCGCACATAACCGGCATTCCGGCAAGCATTTCATATTATTAATCACTGCATAACTCTGGCGTAATTTTAACTGCCCGAATTTTACAATCTTAGGTTGAACCAGTCCGACCATATTTTTAATTGATGCGAATTTTTTCCGGTTCATATATTGTTGTAATCCGTTGGTTAAATCTTCAATTAATTGGTAACCAAAAAGCATAATTCCGCTGCAAACCTGCAAGGTCCCGGCGCCGGCTAGAATGAATTCGGCCGCATCACCCCAGGTTAAAATACCGCCGGAAGCGCTCACCGGCACTTTTACGGTCTGGGCAATCTCGGCCACGCAACGCAGGGCAATCGGCTTTATCCCGGCCCCGCCATAACCGCCGAAAGTAGAGTAACCGTTAACCGAAGGAAGCGGTTCCAGTTTGTTAAGATCAATCCCGCCCAAAGACTTAACGGTATTAATGCCGGAAATAGCGTCAGCGCCGGCCTTGACACAGGCGCTGGCAATCGCCGTAATATCAGTAACGTTAGGCGTTAATTTAACGACCACCGGAATCTTGACCGCCCATTTGACCCACTGAGTCACCTCAGCC
>CAKKQI010000450.1 GCA_919901895.1 Candidatus Brocadiaceae bacterium
GTAAGTTAGCACTAATAAAAAGCACATAGTTTTGATGTGATCAAATAAACCCAAATGCTGATCGAAATAACAAAGGTACAGGTCGTAAATCACGAATACCTACCCCGGAACACACCACATTTTATTTTTCCCAATCTCCTCATGCAGCCACACAGGATCAATATCTGCACCATTCGACCAGGTGAGCGCACCCAGTTCTATGCAAACCTGATGAAATAATTTTTTATCTTTGATGCTGATTTTTTTACGCAGGATGAAGTTTTTGACTATTTCTTCAATAAAAAGCGGGTTACCGCGGGTTAATTCATATATTTTTCGTTCAAAAGCCGGCAACGGTCCCCGGTTAGGTAAGATATAATCCAGGAGATTATTGGTTAAGGTTTGATTGAACGGGACCAGTGGCTGGTGTGAGAAATTAGGCGTGCCGGCTATTTCGCTTAAGAATTTTTCCAGGCGCGGGTGATGAGTGCTTAAGATATCCAGATAACTACTGCGTAAAGCCGCGGCCGTTAAAACACGTCCGCTGTCCGATTCGCTCAGGCAGGTAATAATTTCCATGGAGCCTTCGTCAATATTCTGGATTTCATCTAATAAAATTATAATTGGTTTTATTTCCGAAACGGCCGTTAATAAAGAAACCATTCCTTCAAATAGTAGTTTTCGGTTTTCTTTGCCTGATTCTCCGGCTATGTCTGATGACAACTCCGGAAAAATGGTCTTTAATTCCGGCCGATATTCCGGTTTTATTTTCAGGGCAGCCGTATCAAAGATATTTTTTTCTGAAGAGATGGTTTTTTTTAATAGAGCAATGATTGGTTTATAAGGTTGTAAACGATCTGTTTCCACCAGAACGGTAAAAAAAGCAAGAAAATCATTTTCGTTCCGGTGTTCCAATTCTTTTAAAATACTGGTTTTGCCGACACCCACTTCACCTTCCAGGAAAACAAAAGCATTTTCCCCGTTTTTTACCGCTTCCAGTGATTTCATCAGGTCATTCAGGACCTCTTCCCGGCCGATAAAGGCCGGACAGGGGAGTGTGCTGAGAAGATTATATTCGGCAATAACTCCTTCATCTAATTTGCCGGCTTCTGAAACACAATTCTTGCCTTTATTTTTAGAGTTGTATAACGCCTTGTCTGCTTCATCAATGAGTGTTTCCCGGTTCCGGGCATCGTCCGGAAAAGTAGCCACGCCAATACTGATGGTAATAGAAATGGGCTGACCCTTTTCCCGCCGGAAAAACTTGGTAGAAGCCACGGCCTGCCTGATTGATTCGGCCACCCGGCTGGCGTTGGTTTTATCTGTTTCGGGCAGTAAAATGCTGAACTCGTCACCGGCATATCGGACCGGTATATCCGTCGGCCGTAAATTTTTTGCCAGGACCAGGGATAATTCTTTTAGCATATGGTCGCCTTCTAAATGGCCGAATGAATCGTTGATATCTTTAAAAGAATCAACGTCAATCATTAATAAGGAAAAAGGCGATTGGGTCCGGCCTGAGCCGGGGATATTCTGGTCGAGATACCGGTACATAAACCGGCGGTTGTGCAGATCGGTTAATTCGTCTTTAAAAACCAGTTGGGCTAAATCGTCTTTTGAATATTTAAATTCTACCATTTTTTTGTCCTGGCCGAAAATGATGCGTTTAAGCCGTTACGATAAATTTTATTAATGTTATAAGGCAATGCCGATTTTCCTTTGTTTATCAGCCGAAGGACTGATTCGTCCTCTGGCGAATAATAGTAGGCTGAACTACCGGCTCATAAATAATGAGTCTTTTTCAGGTAGCGAAGTCCCGACCTTTCGGGGTCGTATCGGCATAAGATTACCAGATTTTACTATTTTAATTGAGTGATGTCAAGACGCGGATGATTTTATTTGACAAAAAAATATAAGTGCCATAGTTAACGATAAGTGGACTAAAATTAAAAAACAAATTTTCCTTGAATTTACAGGGGAAACGGGGTATACTATCTGTATAATTAGGCTAACCTCCCATTAGTTGGACAGGCGATTTAAGTTTGAGGCAGAGGGTTTAAGAATTACCCAGGAGAGGGAAGGGCATAAAAACAAGGCCTTAAATTCTAATTTACCACGCTTTCAGCGGGGCAAGTTATTTGCTTAACAAATGAGGGACACTCCAGTGTGTGAGTTAAAGATTTATTGTGGTACCAATTTAATTCGTATCTATTTTTTGTAATTTTTCCTGTTCTACTTTTCGGGGAAGTAGGAGACTTTATATGTAAGTTTCTTACCAAAGTCGCCTCTTCTCGCCCAGGCGGAATCAATCTGGGGTTAACCCTGACCAGAGGTCATCCAATGGCTGAAGAAAGGTTAGAAAATCTTAAACAAAAATTTCCATTTTTAAAGTAATATAAAAATTTTAAAAGACGGTTGAAAAAATTGGTTGATAGGATGGATAGTTTATAAGTTGCGAGGTAAGTTTATCCCAAACGACAAATGGAGGTATGTCGTCTCGGGTATATCGGCATTCTTGACTTATCTTCCGCAACTGGCTCAATATATTGAAATGGCTACAAAATAGGTAATAAATTTGATTCGTATCTATTTTTTAAAAAAGGAAAAAGTGGAGGTGGTGTTTTATGAATAAATACAAGTGCAATCAACATTTCAAATGGTTCTATCTTATACTTTTTGGTGTGTTTTTCTTTTGGGTTACTAATATAGAGGCGAAGCAGAACGGGGCTCGTTGTAATAAATGTGGTAGAGAAGTTGGGTGGGATGACGGTACGTCAATCATAGAGAGTAGCTTCCCGACTCAGACTGAGGCATGGAAGGCGCATGAAATTCGGTTTCATGAAGGTGGCGGAACAACCACTCCACCAAAAAGCGATGCCGACCGCATCTGGGATATCACAAATTCCCTTATGGACGATTTCAAGAAGCAACAACGGGAAAAAGAGGAACGAGATAGACAGTGGGAGGCGGAACAGGAAGAAAAGAGACAGCAGGAAGAAAATGCTCGCCAGTCAGAGGAACGGGCTCGCCAGCGAAAGGATCTATATGAGAAGAATAGGGCGGCTCTCAAAACCAATTGGTCATATCAAGGCGTGAATTTTTCAGGGGTTGCGATTCAGGACAGTCAGGAGGATAATCGGCCATATGGTGTCCAATTCCAGGCGTACAACGCCAACTCCTACACGGTGAGAGTAAAAATATGGCTTACGAAACAGAGCAACCTCAGAGACGGATTAGTTTCCGGGGAAGTGGAAATCGGCCCCGGTCAGACGATCAATCTTGGCTGGGTTGCCGAAACCGTCAGGTACGAGGCATTTTCATATGGACTGGACACCAGCGTGCGGGAGATTTCAGTTGTTCCTAAATCCTCTAAAAACATTACGCCGTCTAGACCGCAACTCCAGAAAAGCACCCCACAAATCCTCCGAAAAGAGAAAACGGAACTTGAGCCGACGGAGAAAAATATCAGAGCTGTTCCCGTTCCTGAATTCTGGGAAAATGTCAAGAACCAGGTGAAGTTTTCAGATCCGAGAGCGGAACAGGTAAAAAATGAAGGAATCGATGCTTTAGCCCAGTCGCCTTCTGGAAAGGAAATGATGGATTGGATGGTTAAAGAGGGCG
>CAKKQI010000451.1 GCA_919901895.1 Candidatus Brocadiaceae bacterium
AGCAAAGGTTATAAAAAATTTAAAAACAAACAACCGGACACTACTGTTATAATATATATAATAAATTTCATTCGAATAAAATTACCAAAATGGACGGTGACCCCATATCGTAAAAGAGAAAACGGTGATAGTAACAAAAAACTCACCTCAAATCTTAACGGCTGGTAAGGACAATTCCAGAATCAATTCTTTTTCATCACAATTCTTCAACTTGTATTTTTAACTCAAAATTAGCGCGGGAGAAATTATTTATGAAGCAATTCTTGAAAACCGGACTCTGGGGAATTATCAGCGCATCTTTGTTATTTTCTGTGATTTATGCCAAAGATAATGATAAAAATGATGACGAAAATAATGGGAAATACCAGAATAAGAAAATCAGACTTCTTTCCGTTTCCGATACCCCGGACCCGTTTTCAGGAAAAATCACTGCGGCCACCTTCACCGGTAATTTTGAGGTAAAAAGAACCGATGGACTTGCCCCGATAGAATCGGGGTTCGGGGCCGAAGAAGAGAAAGATGACGATGATGAAGATAAATTCCGTTTTTACATTGAGCATACCTGGGTCATCGTTAATACCCTGACCAATCAGGAAGTGGCCCGTTTAGTTAGTGAAAAAGACGTGATCCCGCCGGCCAGACCTAAAAAGCACAAAGACAATGATAAAAACCACTACTTTCCGGTTTCGGTTACGCAATCTTGGAACGGAGTGGATAGCCAGCACCAGTTAGTCGCGGATGGTCAGTACAAATATACGCTGACCGGAAAACTTTATCGGGAAAAATTACCCGAAAAAGAGGAAAATGAAAACGGTCTTTCTAGCGGCAGCAGCGGTGAGACTAACAAGAAGAATAATAAAGATGACGAAGAAAATGATGAGCCAAAAAAGAAAATAAAATTGGTTGGTATCAGCCATTCTCTCAGTGGAGAAATTCTGGTTGATCACACCCCACCGGGCATTACCGACCTTACCCCTTTACCGGACGCGATCTTAAATAACGCCCGCCCCACTATTTCGGCAAACT
>CAKKQI010000452.1 GCA_919901895.1 Candidatus Brocadiaceae bacterium
CCAGCGTTTGCTGTCCGCGTTTGTTGTATTCATAATGCGTCGCATAGGTATTGTTATTGACCAAGGGCCGCTGGTAGATCAGGCGATTGGCCTTGTCATATTCGGAATAAGTAACGGTTTCTAACGGTGTCTCAAAGGCCGCGTGGACTTCCGTCTGCCGGCCCGCCGTATCGTAAATATATTTGGTTTGCTCGTTCAAACCAGTCGGGTCAACCACCGAAAGCACCAGCCGACCATTCTTGTCATAGTGCGATTCGGTTATCAGATAAGTCGTTGCATCTATGGGTGATTTGACCCAATTAATAGTTTTGTCGCCATTCTTTTCATAATAGTATTCGGTAGCCGGATGGGCGTTGGTCCAGGTCCGGGTAACTCTATCTGATTTATCGTAATCGGTGTATTGCGTCGTGGGTTGTGCGTATTGCGTTGGGCGTCTGCTTTCGCCGGGGTCAACAATGCCGTTTCCATTCGTGTCATACCAGGGGCCGATGACCTGCACCGTGCGTCCGGCCTGGTCGGAGATAGCGGCAAAGATTGGGTTGGGAAAGAGAAAAGGTATTACCAAGAAAATCAGGAAACTCAAAAAGGGCAGTTTTGAGTAGTGTCTCATAAATTAAATTATACAATCTAAAACTAAAAAATCAAGAAAGGGGTGCATTTTTTTAATAAAATTTTAGACGGACAAACGCCGGAGGAGGTTTATTTGCGTAAGCCGAGAGACAAACCAACGAAAGACGCCAAAATCATAAAAGGTAAAATCGGAAAAATTACCCTGGGTGAGGGGTTGTTGAATTATTACCGCTTAAAAGATGCGGCGTAGGTTTTAAAAAAATATCGGATTTGTTTTTTCCGACAGGAATATTGTTGTCTGAACTTGCTTGGGCGCTATTATTTAACTCTGAGGCCCATCAAAAATTAATCTTCAAACCTGCCTGTATGTTACCGCAGGCAGACAGGTCTCTATTTCCAGACCGTTCGGTTTTCAAAACATTATTTGAGATGAATTTTAGCAGGATTTTTGGTGGTCAAGAACTCACTTAACAGGGACAGTCCGGGAACTCAAGGAAACCGGTTATTGGGAAAGTGAAAAATAAGGAAGATTTATATATTTTTTACGCAACGATTATTTTTTTCTTACCAAAAACAGCACCTGGCCGAATTCCACCGGCTGGCCGTTTTTAACCATAATTTTTTCAATGACGCCGTTCACTTCTGATTTAATTTCGTTCATTACTTTCATTGCTTCAATAACGCAGACCACTTTATCCGCTTCTACCGGATCGCCGGGCTGGACAAAAAGTTCGGCCCCCGGTTTGGGCGCTTCGTAAAAAGTGCCCACCAGCGGCGATTTGATTTCCATTAACCCTTCTTCCTGGGAAAGTAATTCTTTAGGAATTCCCGGTTCTTGGGCGATGGCCGGTCCGCCGGCATTCAGCGGAACTCCGATAATTTTATTTTCCGTTTTGCGTAAATGAATTTTCTGCTCGCCTTCTTCGTAAGCAATTTCCTGAAGATTGTTTTCATTCATTATGTCAATTAATTTTTTGATACTGTTCAAATCTAATTTCATAAAACCTCCCATGTTAATGATTACACAGATTTGGGCAAAAGATTACACTGATTCCGCCGAGACGGGACTGTTTTCATGTAATCCGTGTAATCTATCTTAAGAATCGGTGTAATCAGATCTCGTCAAAGCACCATTTCTTCTAACTTTTTCGGCACCGAGGCGGTTAATAATTCACAGCCGGTTTCAGTAACCAGGACCATATCCTCTATTCTGATGCCGCCCTGTCCGGGCAGATAAATTCCCGGTTCTATGGTCATGACCATACCCGGTTGTAATTTATTTTTATTGCCTTTAAGCCGCGGGGCTTCGTGTCCCTGGCGTCCGATGCCGTGTCCGAGCCCGTGGCCGAAATATTTACCGTAACCTTTTTTTTGAATAAAAGCGCGGGCGGTTTTATCCAGCCGGCCGATGGGTAACCCCGGTTTTATAAGATCAATCGCCCGCTGCTGGGCTTCGGCCACAATCCGGTAAAGTTTTTTTAACAGGGGCGGTATTTTACCTAAAAAAACCACCCGGGTTAAGTCTGAACAATAACTTTGACAACAGGCGCCCCAGTCAAAAAGAACGGCTGAATGCGGGGTAATTATTTTATCGGTCGGCCGGGCATGCGGTAAAGAAGCCCGTTCGTCCGCTGCAACAATGGTGCCGAAAGCGCTGTTTTCGGCGCCGGCCAGACGAAGATAATAATCCAATTAGTTCGCCAATTCTTTTTCCGTCATCCCCGGTTTGATGATTTTTGTTACTTTTAAAAATGCCAGCCGCGCGCAGTCAACCGCCTGTCTGATGCGTCCAATTTCATCCGGTGTTTTTATTTCCCGCAAACTTTCAACCAGGTCTGAAGTCGGCACCAGTTCAGTGCGTTGACCTAATTTTTTACGCAGCAAGGTAACCATGGTATAAGTCAAGTAGTTTGATTCAAACCCTAATTTTTTTATTTTTAGTTTTTTAGTTAACTCTTTAACTTTTTTGATGAGCCCGTTTTTATGACGGATTATTTCAAAGCCGGCTGTTTCCTGTTCGGCCTGCTCAATATAACGGAAATCGGTAATCAGATCAGCCCCGCGGTTATCAGCGGTGATTAAAAGAAAAGTGTCGTGACCGGTGAACCCCGTCAGATACTGGACGTTTCCCGTGCTGGTGACCAGAAAGGCATCCAGTTTAGATTCGGCCAATTTTTCTCGGAATTTAAATAACAACTGGTTTTCCATATTTTTCATGCTTTTATGTTTCGCGGTTTCGTGTATATATCATTTATCCTGATTCATTTCAACATTTTCTTGACGGGAAAAGAATATTTTGATTAGATGAAATGCTAAATATAAATTTTGCCCGGTAAAATTGAGGGAGGTAATTTTATGCAGACGGAAGTCAAAGAAGTCGGTCCTTGTAAATTATTGATTAAGATTGAAATCCCGCAGGCCAAAGTGAAGGAAAAATTGGATGAAAAATATCTTAAATTCGTTGACAATACGGCCGTGCCCGGTTTTCGTAAAGGCAAAGCCCCGCGGAGTTTCCTGGAACGTAAGTATGGTAAGGATATTAACGACGAGGTCAAACTTGATTTAATCAGTACTTCTTACGAAGAAGTGCTTAAAGAAAAAAAATTGAGCCCCATTGCCGACCCGGCTATTGATTACGAAAAAATTCCCTTTGACCAGGCGAAGCCGTTGAATTTTGAGTTTACGGTTGAAGTCAGCCCTGAGATAAAACTGGAAAAATACACCGACATTGAGGTTAAAAAAGAGGTGGCTAAGGTGACGGATGCCGAGGTAA
>CAKKQI010000453.1 GCA_919901895.1 Candidatus Brocadiaceae bacterium
ATCTTTTAATAGTGTCAGACTGGTTTATTAATATGTATACCAAAGAATACACGGAATTTGAATTAGCCCAAATGCCGTCCGAGGATCACGCTCTTTTTTTAAAGGCAAGAGGTTTTTACACTCTGCTCAAAGATAAAGATGAGTTCCTTAATTACAGGCGCATAAAAATATTTAAGGCGCCGGGCGGATGTTATTGGGAACGGATTCATATTTATAAACGAGAAGGGCCGGGAGATTTTGGTTCTTATATAAAAAACATTGCGGGCCCAACCTTGATGGCATCCCCTAACGGAACGGACATTTTTTTTAAGAAGGATTTTATTATGCCTTCTGATGTGTATCTCTCCGCCTTTCCGGGTAATCCGATTCCAAGCAATCTGAAATTTCAGTTGCAGCCGGTATTCGTTGAAAACATAGGGTTCGCTTGGTACAACCATGAAAATTATCCTCTAAAGGTTTCTATCCAGGGGTTTTATCAAGACCGGATGGTCTTTGAAGAAAAAATGTCTATTTTTTCAGCCGATGATCATCCTTATAGTTGGGTTAAGATTAATAAATTGGTAGACAGTTTTATATTAATCGCGGATGAATTTAAAGGGCAGCAGAGATTTCTGATTAAGCGAATGTTTATGAAAACACCTTAAAATGAAAATATTAATGATTACTCCGGATTGTATTATGATTGACCGGCGGATTATATTAGAATCTAAAACACTAATAAAAGCTGGATATAACGTAACGCTTATCGCTGGTTTTGATGCAACAAAGAAGAGCATTATTTAGAGAACGGAATTAAGATACACCGCTATAAATATGAATGGCAAGATGATAGATTCCATGGGTTTTCTGCTTTATCGGCGGGTAAATTTGGTAATCCTGATAATCTTTTGAACAAGATTTGCCGGCGGCCCGGTGATAAATCATATAAATTTAACGCCTTCGAACATTTTATGGCGCAAAAATTATTATCTGTTTATAACGGATTAAAAGAAAGGTCTAATCAATCAGTTTGAGAAATAAACCATGATTCGGGACCGGCAATAGCGGTTAAGTCAGGGCATAAAATATGACAGACATTAAAAAGGTAGTGATGCTTACTCCTGACACCCGGATAGACCGGAGAATTATCCTGGAAGCAAAATCATTGGTCAAGACCGGTAAAGAGGTAATTATTATTGCCCGGAATAATGGTCGCTTGCCTGAAGAAGCAACGATGGATGGGGTAACAATAAAACGCCCGCCCTATAAATTTACCAAACTTAATAAACTTAATAGTTTTATCACCTTAAAATCAGGTTATGATGCACGCTTAGCAGAAACTGTCCTGCAGCATACTCCCGATGTTGTCCATATTCACGATTTACCGGCGCTACGGGCCGGAATATTAGTAAGCGAACGGCTGAAAGTTCCTTTAATTTACGATATGCATGAATTTTATCCGGAACAGCACAAATTTTCATTTTGGAAAAAGTTTTACTGGGAAAGGTTGGAAAAAAAATATATTTACAAGGCGAATATAATTATTACCGTAAATGAAATGTTGGCCAGGGAAATAGAACGCCATTACCCTGGTCTATCCATCGGGGTGATTCAAAACGCGGTAAATCTGCCGGAAGATTTTGACTTGTCGCGTCGTTATAACCTTTTTCGCGAAGAATATAATGTACCAGAAGATTCTATCTTGCTTCTCTATCAGGGTTGGATTGCGCCGGATAGAAATCTGGAAATAATTATTAGAGGGATGCGTCATCTTTCATCATCAAAACTTTACCTTTTAATTATGGGATACGGAGGCTATGCTAACGATCTGCAAAAACTAGTCAAATACTATCAGTTAGATAAAAAAGTGTTGTTTATCCCGGCTAAAAGCCAGGAACAACTTTTATATTACACCGCCTCGGCTGATATCGGCATAATCCCATATCCTTACGGGATGGATGTTAACACAAATTTTGCCTCGCCTAATAAACTCTATGAATTTATTGCGGCCGGAATACCCATCCTGGCGAACAATCTGTCTTTTATTAAAAAAGTAATTGATGAGAATAAATTCGGCGTCTGTACTGATATTCAGAGTGAACAAAAATTTGCCAATGCCGCGCAACAGTTTACACCGGAAAAACTAACGGAATATCGTCAAGCCATCCGGAACAACAGAAAAAAATTTATGTGGAATGCCGAGGCGGAGAAATTAATAAAATCATATGATTCCTTGTAGCAGACTAAAAATTTTTCACGGTTTGCGCAATATCGGAAATATGAGCCGGACGATTTCGCGCGCCCAGTGGAAAATGGGTTGTCCGGCCGATTCTTGCGTCATTACCAGGCGCTCCGGCCGGGGCGATGCCGATATTTTTTTAAATTTGCAAAATCAGCTTGATATTCTGCGCTTCCTTCCGCGTCTGATTAGTATCCCTTTTAAATACAATGTCTTTCAGTTTTATTTCGACCTTTCGCTAATTCCCGGCTCGTTTGACCTGCCGTTTTTGAAAATGCTCGGCAAAAAAGTGTTCTTCTGGTTCTGCGGATGCGACGTTCGTAATCCGCAAATGGTTTTGAAAAAATACCGCTATAACGGTTGCCGGGAATGTTCATCCCGCCGGTGCAGTCCGTTCCGGAGTTCTGTCATCAGGATGGCGCGCTGGTATGCCGATAAAATATTCTACACCACGCCCGACCTGGCTGAATTTTTGCCGCCGGAAGCCATCTGGCTGCCGGTGCCGGTTGATTTATTACAATGGTCTTATCAGAAAACACTCTTAACCGGCAAAAATAAAATAAAAATCGCTCATGCCCCAACCGACCGCTTGATTAAAGGCACCGGCTATTTGCTTCAAGCAATTGACTTGCTGAAAAAAAAGGGGTATGATGTAGAACCGGTTTTAATAGAAAATATGCCGTATGAAGAAGTTCGGAAAGCGGCCGGTTCAGCCGACCTTGCCGTGGACCAGTTATTAATCGGTTCTTATGGACTTTTCAGCGCGGAAATGATGGCTTTGGGCAAGCCGGTTATTTGTTATATCCGGGACGACCTGAAAGAAAAATACCCGCCCGGACTGCCGATTATTTCGGCTAATCGCACAAATATTTTTTCGGTTCTGAAAAACCTGGTGGACGAACGGGAAAAATGGAATAAGTTGGGTGAACAAGGGCGGGCCTACGTGGAAAATGTCCACGATGTTAATAAAATCTGCCGGCAACTGTTAAAATATTATACGGAGGACGTATGAAAAACATTCAGGAAATCGTCAATTTAAGTCTGCTTCAGGCCGCCGCCGTCAAGCAGGACCTTTACCGGACTGCTTCCACGATTACCAAAATTACG
>CAKKQI010000454.1 GCA_919901895.1 Candidatus Brocadiaceae bacterium
CCCCAGCCTTTTGAGTTGAATGCCTATATTGACGGACAGGTGGTTGAAGTGATTGAAGGGCAGGGTTCGGTGGTGGAAACAACGGCTACTTTTATCCAGGGGAGTTTTGGGGTGGGCGGCGAGACGCACGGTCTTATTACGATGGCCGTAAAAAAACCGGATGAAGTATTGACTCCTGATAAAATTCTGCCGGAATATAAAGACAAGATTATTATCGGGGGCGCGCATATTTCCGGCGAGACTTTAAAGAAAGCGCGTCAGGTGGGCGTGAAGGGAATTGTCGTGGGCGCCTTTCACGATAAAGACCTGAGAGAACTGCTCGGTTATGATTTAGGCGTGGCGATTACCGGTACGGAGAAAATCGGGTTAACCTTGATTATTACCGAAGGGTTTGGGACCATTAGCATGGCTAAAAAAACTTTTGACCTGCTGGTTTCCAAAGCCGGGCAGAAAGCCGCCATCAGCGGCGCGACTCAGATCCGGGCCGGGGTCATCAGACCGGAAATAATTATTTCAATAGACCAGCCGTTTAGTAGTCCAATAGACCAACCGACGGGCTGGGAGCGGGGGGCGTTGAAAGAAGGCGATATGATTCGGATTATCCGTGACCCGTTTTTCGGCAAGATTGCCCGGGTGAAATCGTTGCCGAATGATTTACAGAAGATTGAGACCGAAAGCCCGGCCCGGGTGTTAGTGGTTGAATTCGCCGATAGCCAGAATGCGGTTATTCCCCGGGCGAATGTGGAGTTGATTGAAGAATAAAAATTTTCATCTGAAAATTTTTATATAAAAATAGTATTTTCTTGACTGATTTTTTTATATCTATTATAATTGCCTCATAAAATAATTTGCTCAATTTGAGTGTTTTACAAATTATGACGCTAATCAAAAATTTCCGAGTTTTTTTAGTAGTTGTTTTCTTATTTGTTTTTAGCTACAACATAAATCTTTACCCTCAGGCATCATCCGCTCCAGCCGTAACATTTATCTCACCCGAGGATTACAAGGTTTTTGATACGCCTAATGATAGTAAGGGAAACATTTCTATTTCATGGAAGAAAATGTCATCTGATTCAGCCGCCGTAACTTATTACGTATCTATTTCTAATGAATCTGAAGGACAATTTATTACCGCGACTTCTTTTCCGTCTAATACCCGTTATAAGACAGACAAGAAATGGCCGTTTTGGGTAAGCGGCAAGAAAGAGGGTTATCACTATCTGGAGATTAATCCTTTAGGAGTATTCAAGGAGCGAAAAAAGAAATTGCAGGAAATAAATAAAAAAAATGAGAAAATTGGTAAAGAAAGTAATGATTATAAAGAATTGGAAAGTGAGATTTCCGCATTACAAAAGGAAATAATCTTGCTGGAAGGGATACCACCTCGTCCGGAAGCGGAAATTAAAGAAAGCGTTTATTATTTTAAGTTAAAAATCGTATCTGATAACCAATCGATAATTTTTCCTCAAGTTTTATCCGGCCAGGCGAAAAACAACTGGTTTAATTTCGCCTTGTTAAATAATTTAATCGTGGTGATACTATTCTGTGCGGTGATTCTCTGGTATATCAGCCATGCTAAAAAGAACAAGAATATATTTTTAAGACATATTACCGGTTTAGATGCGGTGGAAGAGGCGGTCGGGCGGGCGACCGAGATGGGTCGGAGCGTTTTTTATCTGACCGGCATTGGCGGAATGAGCGATATTTCCACTATTTGTGCGACGGTTATTCTGGGCAAGGTATCTGAAAAAATTGCCCAGTATGATACGCAAATCATGGTTCCACACCGCGACCCGATTGTCATGACGGTCTGCCAGGAAACGGTTAAAGAAGCATATACTAAATCAGGCCGGCCCGATGCCTATAAGGAAGATTGTAACTTCTATGTAACCGGCGATCAGTTTGCTTATACGGCGGCGGTTAACGGGATGATGATGCGCGAAAAACCGGCGGCTAATTTTTTTATGGGCAGTTACATGGCTGAGGCCTTGCTCCTTTCCGAATGCGGTGCCTCTACCGGCGCCATCCAGATTGCCGGCAGCGATTCCATCTCCCAGTTGCCGTTTTTTATCAC
>CAKKQI010000455.1 GCA_919901895.1 Candidatus Brocadiaceae bacterium
CGACGCCTGCGGCGGCTGGGGCAAGCCGTACATGCGTTCCTATGTCGGCGGCGGAACCGGTGTTTTTGCGCCGATTCAAGGCTGGTACCATATCGCTTCCGGTTTATTTGATACCTGCTTGGTTGTTTGTGAGGAAAAAATGTCCAGTTGCCAGCCCCATCCTCAAGGCGCTTTCCTGACGATTTTTGACCACACGACCGAACGGCCGTTAGGGCCTAATTTACTCTGGATTTTTGCCCTGGAAATGAACCGCTATATGAGTGTTCATGGGATTTCGCTGGAAGAAATTGCCCAGGTAGCGGTAAAAAATAAAAAAAATGCCTTAGACCATCCGGCTTCGCAATTAGGCGCTAATCTTACTATTAAAGACATTTTAAGTTCTGAAGTAATGGCTTGGCCGGTGCATCGCCTGATGGTCAGCCCGGTCAGCGATGGCGCCGTGGCGCTCGTTCTGGCTTCCGAAGAAAAAGCCCGGAAAATTACCAAGAAACCGGTCTGGTTAGAAGGCGTTGGTTGGAATCTGGATACCTCTTATTGGACCAATCGCGATTTATATTATCCGCGTTATGTGGAACAGGCCGCCCGGATGGCTTATAAAATGGCCGGCATTAAAGAGCCGGATAAAGAAATTAATATTGCCGAACCGTACGATCCGTTTGCTTATAAAGAATTACATCACCTGGAAGGTTTATTATTATGTAAAAAAGGTGAAGCGGCTAAATTCACGTCCAGCGGGGCCACCCAGCGGAATGGCAACCTGCCCGTTTGTCCTTCAGGCGGATTGTTGGGGGTGGGCAATCCGATTGCCGCGGCTGGTTTGATGAAAGTAGCGGAACTATTCTGGCAACTGCGCCAGGAAGCCGGTCCCCGCCAGGTACCGGGTAATCCTAAAAAAGGCGTGGCTCAGGCCTGGGGCGATTTGATGCAGGTCGGCACCGTCGTGGTAATGGGTGTATAAAATAACAGTGGTTAAAGACATACGATTATAGTGATTTTTAAAATAGAGTACACGGATTAATCTCGCTTTAGCAGGACAGTCTCGTCTCGGCGGGATTCTTTTAATCTGTGTAATCATTAACATCGGAGGATTATTAAATGAAACAATCTGAAGAATT
>CAKKQI010000456.1 GCA_919901895.1 Candidatus Brocadiaceae bacterium
TTTCCTCGTTAGAACTTTTTATCTTTTTATGAAATACGAAGGTATGGTTATCCGTCCGCCCAGCGAGGCGGATAGTTTACTCCTGCAGGTTACTTACGGCTGTTCCCATAATAGATGCACTTTTTGCGGAACCTATCCGGACAAGCCCTTTGCGACCCGTCGTTTTGAAGATATTTTAGCCGATATTAAAGAAGCCCGGAATATTTACGGCGAGGAAGTCCGCCGCGTTTTTTTGTGCGACGGTGATGCCCTGGTTTTGTCAACCGCCAAACTGTTGCAGATTCTTGAGGTTCTTAATAATAATTGGCCTGATTTACAGCGGGTTGGTATTTATGCCAACGCCCGTGACATCATCAGGAAAAGCGAGTTAGAGTTAAAGAAATTAGTTGAGCATAAATTAACCATTGCGTATCTCGGACTGGAGAGCGGTAACGATGAAATTTTAAGACGAGTCAAAAAAGGCGCCACGGCAGAGGAGATGGTGCAGGCGGTGCGAAAAGCCCAGTCCGGCGGGATAAAGATGTCGGTCATTGGTTTATTAGGGCTGGGCGGGCCGCAGTTAAGCGAAGCGCATGCGATTGATACGGCCCGGGTGGTGAGCGAAATGAATCCGCGTTACTTCAGTTTATTGACCCTGATGCTGGTACCAGGCACGCCGCTTTATGAATCAGCCGAAAAAGGGGAGTTCACACTTTTAAACCCGCGCGAGATGGTTCAGGAAATGAAATTAATGGTAGAGAATATTGATACGCACAATACGATTTTCCGAACCAACCACGCTTCTAATTACGCGCCCATCGGCGGGACACTTAATAAAGATAAAGAAAAAATACTGGATGAAATAGGACAATATCTTAAGGGACATCATTCGTTCAGACCGGAAAATTTCCGCGGTTTGTAATATATTTTTTCTTTACAGGTTTATTTTAATTTGATAAAATACTTTTGTTAATCTGAAACGTAATAAAATGTATGTCCACCTTCGCGAATGCTACGGCGGACAGGGAGGATAAATTATGTTAGGGTTTTTAGGGTTGCCGTCCGGTTCGGAGTGGTTTGTTATCCTGATTATCATTTTGATTTTCTTCGGCGCGACACGTCTGCCGGCCCTGGCCAAGGGGTTGGGAAAATCAGTCAGGGAATTTAAAAAAGGGATTAAAGAAGAGGACGACGAATCCAAAGATTCAAGTGATAAGTCTGTAAAAACGGAAGACCCGACCACCGATAAAATCGGAATAGGAAAAAAAGAATAAAGCAACCGGATGTTTAAAATAGTTTCTAAACACACTTATTCCCCGACGGTATTTAAAATAGAAGTGGAGGCCCCGCAGATTGCC
>CAKKQI010000457.1 GCA_919901895.1 Candidatus Brocadiaceae bacterium
ACCAGATTATAGAAAACGAAACAATCGGATAATGCTTAATATTTTTGATGGCAACACCGGGATAAGTTTTAATCCCGAACTCTTTAACCCAGGCAATGTGACGCCATTTAAAGGTAATGGTAACATCTCCGGCCATTTTATCATCCGTATCAATCAGCATCGGCTTTTTACCATGGGTAGCTAAAAATTCAGCTGTTACTAAAGCCAATCTTTCACTACCCAGAATTACCACATCCTGACCGGCTGTTTTTTTGTCTTCTAAAACATCATAGGCGCTCAATATCTCTACCCCTTTCTCAAGAGGCAGTTCGGGAATAATAATGCCGGCGCCGGTGGCAACAATTCCCACATCCGGCGCTATCTTAAGACACATTTTAGAAGTAACTTCGGTATTGAGGTTAACCTTAATCCCTATTTTTTTTATCTGTTGTTCGTAATAGCGAATTAAGTCTTGAAAAACGTGTCCGCCACCGGGTTCTTTGGAAGCGGCGTGGAGTTGTCCGCCTAACCGTTCTGTTTTTTCATAAATGGTTACCTGATGACCGCGCTGGGCTGCGGTAATGGCGCATTCCAATCCGGCCGGACCACCGCCGATAACCATTACTTTTTTCTTCACCCGGGCCGGCGTAATCGTATATTCCGGTTCCACTTCGTGTCCCAGACGCGGATTCACCGTGCAAATATACGGCAGGTTCCGGAACATCCGGGCCAGGCAGACCAGTCCACCCAGGCAGGGCTTGATATCTTCAATCCGGTTTTCTTTGACCTTATGAAGCAATTCCGGATCGGCTAAAAATGGTCGGCAGACCTCCCAAAAATCTATGATCCCGTCTTTGATCGCCTTTTCAGCCAGGACCGGGTCGCCGAACCGCGGCCCAAACGCCACCGGAATCTTGACATTCTTTTTAACTTTTTCGGCAATATAAAGCCATTGGTCAGTCGGCACATCGCGCCCCAAAGCACCCTGCCTTGATTCATGCCAGCCGACGACAATACTGATACAATCAACCCCAGCACCTTCCGCCATTTTCATCAATTCAATGCATTCTTCCGGCGTATTGCCGCCGTATTCATCCATCAGTTCTTCTCCGTTAAGACGAACGATAATCAACTTATCCGGTCCGATGGCTTTTCTGGTTTTTTGAACCAGTTCGATCATAAACCGCGCCCGGTTTTCCAGTGAACCGCCGTATTCATCGGTCCGGTTATTAGTAAATTTAGAAAGATAATTCGCCAGCAGGTAACCCATAAAGGCGGTCAGTTCAATCCCGTCAAATCCGGCCTTAATCGCCCGCACCGCGGCGTCCACATGGTCCTGGATGCACTGCTGGATTTGTTCTTGAGACATCATCCGCGGTTCGCGGAAATGGCGCAGGGTTTGCGGAACAGTTGAGGCCTGCAGGCAGTAATCCAGATGGATTCCGCCGTAGCGACCGCCGTGCAGGATTTGCTGAATGGCAATGGCGTTATATTTATGGATCAGGTCCGCTATTTTTTTCAGGCCGGGGATATATTTATCATCGCTGATACCGATTTGCCTAATATAGGCCTTACCCTCGCCCTTTTTATCAGGATAAGCGCCCTGGTTAGTAATAATGGCCGCAC
>CAKKQI010000458.1 GCA_919901895.1 Candidatus Brocadiaceae bacterium
AAACAGAGAATTATCAGCTGGTTTAAAGGAGTTAAAGAAATAACTTTACCGGAGGGCCGCGGATGCCTGCTTATTTATTCGCCGTTATTAATCCCCGGCTGGTTTCCTTTTATTAACAGCATTAATAAATGGCTGCTTAACCGGCGAATCAAAAGGTTAATCAAAAAGTTTAATCTCTTTAATCCGATTCTTTGGTTTTTACTGCCCACGCCTGAGTTTCTCATCGGGAAATTAGACGAAAAATTGGCGGTTTATTCCTGTATTGACGAATGGTCCACTTACCCGGGCGGGGGGAGCAAAAATTTGCAGATGGCGGAGGAAAATCTGTTGAAAAAATCGAATATCGTTTTCGCGGCCAGCCAGCCATTGCTGGATAAAAAAAGAAGATTTAATCACAATACCTATTATATGCCGCACGGTTCTGATTTTTATCATTTTAATAACGCCGGGTCGACTCTTGATATCCCGTCGGATATTGCCGTAATAAAACGACCTGTCCTGGGCATTACCGGGGCCGTGGCGGTTTGGATGGATTGGGATTTGATTAGGCATATCGCCGAAATCCATCCTGATTGGTCTCTGGTATTTTTAGGCGAGGTTTCCTATAATGTTGATATCGGGCCGGTGAAAAACATTAGAAACGTTCATTTTCTCGGACGGAAAAAATATGACGAATTGCCGGCTTATTACCAGGCAATTGACGTTTTTATTATTCCTTTTATGCTGACCGACCATATAAAATATTGTAATCCGACCAGATTATACGAATATCTTTCAAACGGCAAGCCGGTGGTGAGCGCCGATTTTTCCTCGGCCCGGGAGATTCCGGGAAACCTGATTAAAATAGCGCGAACCAAAGAAGAGTGGATTAAGTTAATTGAACAGTCGCTGAAGGAAGACCGGCCGGAATTAATTGGGCAAAGAAAGCAACTCGCCTGCCAGAATACCTGGGAACACCGGGTGGAACAGATGTCCGAATTAATCAAGAAATACCGATAGTTATCAGGACGCAGGTAGATTTATAATTCTTAACTTGTAACTTCCCTGTAGGTTACGGCAGGTTTGTCTTATTTTGTTCTGTCATTGTCCCGCCTCGGCGGGACAACCCAGTGATTAGGGATGTTTAATTATGCCAGAACCATCAAAAATCTTAATCGTGGATTTGAATTTACTGGGTGATACGATTGTTTTTCTGCCCACTTTAATCAATGTCCGTAAAATCTGGCCGGATGCCCAGATTACTTATTTAACCAGCGCCGTCGGTAAAGAAATAACTGAAAACCTCAATCTGGCTAATCATATCCTGGTTTCTTCGCATCAGGAAATCAAAAGCATTTTGGGTTTTATCCGCTGGTGGCGGCGGTTGTGCCAGGAAAATTTTGATATAGCAATTACTTCCTGCGATACACCGTCGGCCGAAATAATGTTATTATTTTTATCCGGGATTCCGCTCAGGGCCGGTTTTACCAATGCCAGATTAAGCCGGTTTTATAATAAACGGGTGGCTTATACGCTTGATTGTCACCAGGGAGAATTGAACTTACGGATTTTGAGGCGTCTGGGGCAACCTGCTGAGTTCATCCGCCCGGAGCTAAAAATTAGCGAATCCGATAAAAAATACGTTGATGATTTATTGGCGGAGAAAAATGTTAAATCAACCGATTTATTAATAGCCGTCCATCCCGGTTCCGCGCGTCTTTATCAGCGCTGGCCGCTTGAAAATTTCGCCGCCTTAACGAATATTTTAATAAATAAATATCAGGTTAAAATAATTTGCCTGGGAAACAAGCCGGAGCAGAATCTGGCGGCAGAATTACATAAATTGATAAAAAATAAAACATCTTTTATTGATTTAAGCGGACGGACGACCGTTAAGCAGGCGGCTTATTTACTCACCCGCGCTAAATTTTTAATCTGTAATAATAGCGGGCTAATGCATCTGGCTTTTTTAATGGGGGTTCCCAGTATTTCTTTATGGGGGGCCACGTCTTTGACGCGCTGGGGTCCCTTGTGGGATAAAGAAAAACATAGTATCATCAGGGCTGATTTGGATTGTG
>CAKKQI010000459.1 GCA_919901895.1 Candidatus Brocadiaceae bacterium
TTTAAGCCGTCGGTTTCTTTTAATTCGCCGCTGAAAACATTTTCCATGGAAGTTTCTACGACTTTTCCGTTGAGCAGGGAAAAAACCTGGTGACCTAGGCGATAGGCCTGATTTAAATCATGGGTCGTCATAATAACCGTTGTTCCGGTATCCTGATTAATCAGCCGGATAATATTTTCAATCGATTCTTCATTACGCCGGTCGATATTAACGGTAGGTTCGTCCAGGCATAAAACTTCCGGTTCCAGGATGAGAGCGCGGGCAATCGCCACCCGTTTACTTTCACCGCCTGATAATTTTTGGGCCGGACGGTCCGCTAATTCCTTGAGATTAACCAGGGCGAGCGACTCAGTTACCTTCTGCTTAATAACCGAAGCAGCCAATCCCCTTTGTTTTAACCCGTAAGCCACGTTGTTAAAAACAGTGCTGGAGAAAAGGAAATGGTTCTGTAAAACCAGCGTGATGGTCCGTCTTAATTTATATAAATTAGTATCTTCATGAACAACAGTTTGGTTTTTGAATAATAACTGTCCCTGCGATGGCCGGTCCAGGAATGATAAAATATTAAGCAGGGTGGTTTTTCCGGAGCCGTTCGGCCCGACCAGAATATGAATTTTACCTGGTTGGAATTGTAAAGAAGAAATATTCAGGACTGGGCTGCCGCCGTAATTTTTTTTTAGATTAATTAATTGATAAAGCGGTGTCGTTGTGTTCATTTATTTTTTTCTGATTAACTGAAGGCCCAGATTAATAATAAGGGCAATGACTAAAAGGATTATTCCCAGGGCAATGGCCAGTTCAAATTCTCCTTTACCGGTTTCAAAGGCAATCGCTGTAGTGATATTCCTGGTCACCCCTTTAATATTTCCGCCCAGAATCATTGAAACGCCGACCTCGGCAAAGACCCGGCTGAAACCGGCGATGACCGCGGCCAGGAGGACATATTGTTTTTCTGAAATAATCGTTAGGAATAGTTGCCAGCGGTTGGCGCCGAGAGTCAAGGCGGTTAATTTAATGCGCGGGTCAATATTTTCAACCGCCGCCAGCGATAAGGCCGTAATAAGCGGGGTGGCTAAGACGAATTGTCCGATGACCATGGCCGTTTGGCTATATAAGAGGCCTAATTGGCC
>CAKKQI010000460.1 GCA_919901895.1 Candidatus Brocadiaceae bacterium
GACGAATAGGAAATTATTAGCCGTAGGACTAATCAGTCCTTTGGCTGATATCAGGTTACCTAATCCTGCCCCACGTAGTCCGCCTAAGGCGGAGCAGGATGGTGATGGTTCACCAATTAGATCCTGCCCCCGCCTCGGCGGGGGCAGATTTTCCTTGACTTAACCGTATATTTTTTTTATAGTGATGAGTTAATTGCTTGTCATGAGGCGGCCGAATCTATTTGTCAATAGAGGGAGACGGTTATTTTGAAACAATCCAGTATTTCCCGGGGGAAAGGTTCTGGTGAAGGAGAACGTCATTCCCCGCCTTTGACGGGACAAGTAAAACACCGGGGCCTTTCTTTAAGAACCAAATTTGCCCTTTTTACAGCGCTGGCTATTACTATTGCTGCGATTATTTTAGTTATCACCGCTTATCAGTCAGTAAAACAGTCTGTCGAAACAGAAATTGATGAAGGTGGTATTAGATTGGTTAAAACCCTGGCCGCCTTTGATTTTAATTATTGGAACGATATGCAGGAGAAAGGGAAAAATCCGCTGGCTAAAATTATCGGAGAAAATGCCAATAAAATGGGCATAGAAATTCCTACTATTATAAATTTGCTTATTACTAATAAACAACAAGAATCCGTTATCGGCATTAATCTGGTCGGAGTGAGACTGGCGGATTCCCATATGCTTTATATCACACCGGACGGTATCGAAGTTGAAGAAGGTGAATACCTGGAAAATATTATCGGCTCAAGAATCAGGACCCGTTCTTATAAAAAAACAATTATTTCTTCCGAAGGTCTTCGGGAAGGATATATTTTATTATTTCTTTCTGCTAAAAAAATAGATGAAGTTTTAAACAAAGTCTTTGTGTCCTTTTTGGGGCCGGCGGTTCTGGCTGTTATTTTCGGCGCATTGGTGGGGTTTTTTATCGCCGGCCAGGTTACCAAATCATTGAAAATATTAATGTCCGATATGGATATTGTCAGCCGCGGTAATTTAGACCACCAGTCGTATGCTTACAGCAGCGATGAAATAGGTATTTTGACGCTGACTTTTAACCGGATGACTAAAAGTCTTAAAGTAGCCCGGGAAAAAGAAATAGAAGCTAAAGCGTTAGAACGCGAATTAAATATTGCCCAGCAAATCCAAACTAACCTGTTGCCTAAAAAAATCCCGGTCATCACCGGATACGATATCGGGACTTTTTATCGTCCCAGCCGGGAAGTAGGCGGTGATTATTACGACCTGATTCAAATTGATGAAAATAATCTGGGTATTATTGTCGCAGACGTATCCGGTAAGGGCATTCCCGGTTCAATGGTGATGACGATGACCCGCAGTTTAGTCCGGATGGAATCTACCCGGAATTTGTCTCCGGCTGATACGCTGAGAAAGATTAACCGGATCCTGGCGACCGATGTCAGGCGGGGTATGTTTGTTACCGCAATGTATTTGATCCTGAACATTAAAGCAAAAACAATTTTAGTTAGCAGCGCCGGTCATAATCCGCTGGTGGTCTGGCATCAAGCCCGCCATACTTATGAATTAATAAACCCGAACGGCATTGCCCTTGGATTTGACCGGGGCATAGTTTTTGAGAAGACGATCAAAGAACAATTAATTCAATTGTTTCCGGGGGACCGTTTTGTTTTATATACCGATGGGGTAATCGAGGAAATGAATGCTCATCAGGAAGAATTTGGCAGTGAACGCTTCTATAAATTAGTCGGGCAATTAACCGATCATCCTTCGGAAGTATTCATTAAACAAATCGTAAAAATACTTGATGGTCATAAAGGAGCCGCGCCGCAACACGATGATATTACTTTAGTTTCCGTAAAAGTAACCGTTTGATTCCTGTTTATCCGGCTTCTTGATATTAGATCTGGGGATGACAGGCAGGAAGGAATACATTAGAAATGATTTACGAACGAGTCGTTATTTCCAGTGATCTAAAATTTCTCTATCTAACAAGAAAAATTATTCTTAACATCCTTCGTAAGAGTAAATTATCGGCCGAAAACGAAAATAAAGTAATTATAGCCATTGATGAAGCCGTGAGTAATGTGATTGAACATTCCCATGGTTTCCAACGGCATAAACCAATTGATCTGGTTATTAATAGTAATGAGAAAAAGATACAAATTACTATTAGCAATAAAGGCAAATGTTTTAATCCCCGCACAGTTTGCAAGCCGGATATTATGGAATCCATTAAGGAAGGCAAAAAAAGAGGGTTAGGGGTATTTTTAATAAGGCAGGTAATGGATAAAGTACAATATTCATTTAAAAATGGACAAAATAAATTAATTTTGGTTAAATATATCACTAAATAAAGAAAGGGAAAGAGTAACCTTATGGCGGATTTTAAAATTAATTCTCAAAAACTGCAGAACAATGTGATTTTGATTAATGTAAAGGGATTCCTGGATGCGTATACTTACGGTGAATTAGAACAAGCAATTAATGATTTTTTCGGGCAACATTTGTATAAATTCATAGTTGATCTTTCCCAGGTTGACTATATCAGCAGCGCCGGGGCGGGAGTGTTTATCGGCGCGATCGGTCTTTCCCAGGAAAACGGAGGCAATATTGTTATTATCCGGCCTAAACCGAATGTGAAAGAAGTTTTTGATTTGCTCGGGCTTTCCCAGATATTTACCATTGCTAATTCCATGGAATCGGCTTTAAAAGTTTTTAAATAGTGGTGAAAAAGTTATCTTTATATTTAGCCAGTTCTTGCCTGGTTGGTGCGGCGACGCGGTATGATGGGGCGGCTAGTCCGATAAAATCTTTCATCTCTTTTTTACGAAATAAATCTGTTTTACTGGTTTGTCCGGAAATAATGGGGGGGTTATCAGTGCCCCGGTTACCCGCCCGGATTACCGGTTCTTTCCCCGCGTCCGGCGAGAAAGTTTTAGCCGGTCGGGCTTCAGTTAAAACCAAAAACGGCCGGGATGTAACCGTTCATTTTATTCGTGGGGCGCAATTGGTTCAGACCCTGATTAAATCATTTCATATTCACAAATCTTATTTAAAATCAAAAAGTCCTTCCTGCGGTTACGGCTCGGTTTATAAAGGAAACGGTGTTCTGGCCGCTCTCTTGAAAAAAAATAATATTCGGATTGTTTCTTTGTGATACTGTCAGCCAAAGGACTGACCCCGCTGAGGCGGGGAGCTAAGGGTACATCAATAGTGAGTCCTTGTTCTTACGTCCCGCTTCTTATCGGGATGGCGACAAAGGCGTCAACCGTGGGGGGGGCGCGATTATATCGGGAACCTTTCGGAGAGGTAAAAAATGAAGGTTATAAAATTGCCTTTTGCAGCGAAAAAAAAAAAAATTAAAATTGTAAAAACCGAAAAAATTGAATAAATTAAGCC
>CAKKQI010000461.1 GCA_919901895.1 Candidatus Brocadiaceae bacterium
TTTCCATAGCCGACAAATTCTCTAAACAATTCGACGATCTTGCGATCTTTCATCTTTAACGCCCCATTTTTTATTTTTATCGGTATAACCGCGTATTCCGACCAGGTCGTGCCGGTCGGTTCTTTCATAAGATATACCTGCCGCTCCGGTTAATTGAAATTGAGCGGTGATATCCTGTCCGGATGTGTTTTCCAGAACAATTTTGACGTCGATGGCATAACTGTTTTCCGTTAGGTTAAATATTTTTTTTAGCACTAGCCCGTCCGGGGTGTTGTAACGGAAACAAATACTTTTCGGTTCTTCGGAGGATAAGATTTCCCAGTTAATATTTTCCATTTCCGGCAGGGAACCCTGAACAGTTCCGGACGGTATTTGTTTGAGGATTAAGGAGTATTTATCCTGTTGAAAATCACGGAGTAATTCTAATGGTTCTTTTTTTTCAGCCGCGTCATATTTTTTTAAAACCAGCGATTCCAGGCAGGCGCCTTTGTTGCTGAAAACGGCTTTAAGATAGTTGGTTTCAATCGTTCGGCTGATTAATTTTACCTGGGGGTGAGTTGTTGCTACCATTGTCGGGCTGACCGGTTTTAATTCTGATTTGAGAGTTGGAGATATTGGCAAACCTGAGGTTAAAGTATCAGAAAGCGATGAATCGTGTTTAGGCAGGGGTGGTTTTACCGGTTTTATAAATAACGGCAGAATAAATTGGGTATAAAGAAATAGAATCGCGATAGAAATCAATAAAAAAATAAGCGTTTTTTTTTCCATAATTTATCTGTTATAAACTAACCTGGTATTACATTTAGGGCAAACTAATAAATCTTTTTCTTCTACCCAATCGCGCTGGCTGCCGCATTTCGGACAGGGACGTTTGGCCTGGTCAATCAGCATAATCGGGATGTCATCTTCAATCAGATACCGGCAGAGGCATTCCGGATTGGTACAATGGAGTTCATTGTTTTCTAATTTGAGATCGTTTTTGCAGAAAGGACACGCCATAATGTTTAGCAGTTCTTTATTAATCATTATAATTTCCTTTTTATAATTGATTACACCGATTTTTGAATAGTGATTACACAGATTAGCGGTTCGGCTTCGCAGTTCGGCAGGCTCACTGCCCTGAGCGGTTCGGCTTCGTTCACCGCCCCGTCCGCCTTAGGCGGACTGCCGAGGGGATGTTACTGGTCACTCGCACGTATCTGTGTAATCTCTTCTTTTAATCTGTGTAATCAGTTGTTTTTCTTTCTAATTCAAGCAATCTTTTTTTCAAAGATATACCGGCCAGGGCTGAAAACTTACCGAGCGTTCCGTCGCTTCTGATTACCCGGTGACAGGGGATAACCAATGGTAACGGATTTTTTGCCAGGGCGTTGCCGACCGCCCGGACGGCTTTATGTTTTTTTAACTGTTTGGCTACCCAGCCGTATGTTCTAACCGCTCCCGGCGGTATGGTCTTGACGACGCGATAGACCGATCGGTTAAAGGCCGTTATATTAGCTAAATCTAAATTACCTCTGAAATTCAACCGGCCCGTTTGGAAATAAATTTTTACCGCTTCAATAAAATCGTTAAATAATCGGCGCTTCGGGATGATATCCGGGTACGTTGTTTTAATCCGTTTTATTACCATTGTTCGGGAAAGGGACGGTAAAATTATTTCCTTAAGTCCTTTTTCCGAACCGACCACGCCGCACCACCCTAATTTTATTTTGATACAGAAATAATTCATTATAGCAAAATTTATTTATAAATCAAATTTTTATTCTAAAAGAATAATCCAGAGAGTGGGGGAATAATTTATCATAATATCTGGTGCGCTAAGGCCGGGCCAATGATCGGTGTTTTCAGTCCACCCGAAGACATAAGTTTTGCGGGCCAGGTCAAAACGTTTGCGGCTGAATTCAAAAAGACGCGGCCGGTATCGCTCAGTTCGGTTCCGGTCCGGGGCGGATTTTCTTTTCCATTGTTCGTAAGAAAGGGCGTTATCTTTTAGCGAAAAGTCCGGTAATAAAGTATCGTCTCGGCCAGATATGTCTCCTAAATAAAAATATAAATCTTGGTTGACCAGATAAGCGTCTTGCAGATGATGACCGCTTTCATTAATAAGACGATATCTGTTTTTTCCCTGTTCAGTTGTTTTGCTTACCCGGATTCCGGTCTGTTCGGATGAAGTTGATTTTTCAAAGCAGGTTAATCGGTTTGGGGCAACGGGGTAGTCTTTCCAGGTCATTTGTTGTTTGCTAAAAAACAGATTAAAAGAGTTTTTGACGGCTGCGTCTAAAGTTGAAAATACCGGTCTTAAAGTTCCCGGGCTGGTTTCTATGGATAAATCAAGTGTTTCGTTTCGCAGGCTGTTAAACCCCAAAAAACTATATTCACGTTGTATTTTTGAATCAGGGTTGGTAACGATAAAACGAACGCTTTCCCCACCGGCTAAGGAAGACGGGCGGAAATATATTGTTAATAAAAGTATGGTTCCTAAAATTATCGCGGAAAATATGACATAAAAAAATAAGTCGTGGCGTTTTTCCGGGAACCGGTTTTTTTTCCACTTGGGCCAGCCGCTCCAGAACGTTAAAATAATCAAACTGCTCAAGAAGCAAATAAGCAGGGCAGACAGAATCGTTTGGTTAACTCGCTCCGCCTGGAGCGGAGAATGTTGATTATGAGTAGGGAGTTCAAATAATTGGATCGCCTCCGGATTGATGCAGGGGTTTATTAAATGAGTCGGTTTTAATTGTTCTAATTTTTCTAAGGCAATGTCTCCACCGGTATAAACCAGAATATTTCCCTGTTCCGAATCACGCCAGCGGGTTAACGTTTCTTTTAAATTGGGTATCTTGAAAGTTTCTTCAGAAACAACCAGTAAATCAACGGTTTCATAAGAAAGATGATTACGGGGAAGGTCATCAGTCTGGAAGGAAAAAAATCTGGAGTGTTTGGTGGCGTCGGAGAACCGGCCGAATTCTTTGAGGAAATTATAAAAAAGTTTATATTCAATGCCGATTAAAAATTCATCGCTCGGCACTTCATTAAGCGAATCGGCTGCGTTCAGCACCAGCGGTTGATTATTCCCACCGGGGAAAGCCAGGCTGACTTGAGGGGCAGTGGAGTGGATTAAAACTGAGCCGGAAACTTCCCGGACGGAATCAGGTGGTATTTCTAATGGGAAAGTATAAGTGCTATTATCAATTTGAAAAACAACGTTTCCTTTAAAAGATGCCTGGTAAGTTTTAAACCGGGCTTTCAGTGGGCACCAGTAACCCGGCCGGTAATAGCCGTTAAAACCGATTTTTAGGTCTTCAAGTATCAGGGAATTCTTTTCGCCCGCCCCGATATTATCTGGGCTATCCCCGCCATAACTGATTGACAGGCTGGCTATCAAGGTAATCAGGATCAGCTGCAGTTTGAGCAGCGTCCCGATGGACATCGGGATAAATTTCAATTTTGTTTTCATCTAAGGAATCGTGGTTTTCTGTCCCGCTTTAGCGGGATTAAAAGGGTTAAGATGATTAATGCTAATCCTATAATCTGAATCAGCCAGTTAGTTAGAAAAATAGGTGATTGAGCCATCCGGCTGACCAGCCAGAACGGATTAATCGTTAATAATAAGTTTGTGGAATGGCCGGCTAATTCCAGGCGCAGATAAAAAAAAACCGGGCCGGCGCCGAAAAATAAAAAAAAGAATAGGTAATACCATCTGGTTAGATTAAAACGTAATCGGTTAGCCAATAAAACAAGCAAAATAATCATTCCGCCGTAAAAAAATAAAAATAATTCTTGAAGAAAAAGTGTTAACCATGAAACGTTGCTGAACCAGATAAGCAGAACGGTTAGAGGTGAAAAAAGAACCAGAAATAAGAGCGGTGATAAAAAATAGGTCCGCTTTAATCTGGTTGGGTAAATCAAAGAGTTTCTTGGTAAAGCGAATAGAAAGGGTAGTAAACAACTCAGGAAAAACAATTTTGATTGTTCCAGAAATATGACTAATGAAGTTGGTTTCAAGCAGGCCAAAGGCGGCCAGCCGGCGAGGGCCAAACACAAGATGCCCATCATTAGCCATAACCAGCCCAGGTAGATTATAAATAAATAACGATGGTTAATCATATAGTTCGGTTACACTCACTACAAGAATTTCTTATTATAGCGTAATCTCTAACGGGGTCAACAATTTTGATAACGCTTGACAAACTAATCAGGCAAGATATAATATTTTGGTAATTATTTAGCCACCGCCAGAGTGGGTAACCTGAATGAGATGGGGTAGACGAAAGCCCTTGTCCCGCCTTTGGCGAGGCTCGCCCTAAGGGGCGACAGACGGTTAAATAAGTACATATTTTGATTTCTCCGGCGATGTTTTAGTCTTAGTATAAAAATTTTATCAAAATTTTTATTTATGAAATGTCCTTTTTGTAAAAATAATAAAGATGCCGTGGTTGATTCCCGTCTGGCCGAGAATGGGTTTGCGATGAGGCGGCGCCGGCGGTGCTTGAATTGCAACCGGCGGTATACCACTTACGAACGGCGCGAAGAGAGTTCTTTAAAAGTGGAGAAAAAAGACGGTTCTCTCGAGCCGTTTAAACGGGAAAAAATAAAAGATGGTGTTAATAAAGCCTGTGAAAAAAGACCGGTCTCGCTGGAAAAAATGGAAGAAATCGTTTCCGGTATTGAACGGGAAGCGTATGATAAATATGACGGTTCCGTGCCCAGCCGGAAAATCGGGGAACTGGTCATGCGCGAGTTGAAAAAAGTGGACCAGGTGGCCTATGTCCGGTTCGCCTCGGTTTACCGCCAGTTTAAGGATATCCAGGAGTTTTTCAAAGAATTAAAGCCGATGCTCAAGAAGTGAGGCTGCTGTATTATTTTAACAACCGGGAAAGATAATATATTAAAAGCCTCTAACAAAACCACTCTGAAGGAGATAACAAATTAAACATGTAAAATGGAAACCTGAAGGTTTCCGCTACATTTTAGAGAGAAGTAGCGGCGACCTTC
>CAKKQI010000462.1 GCA_919901895.1 Candidatus Brocadiaceae bacterium
CTATGGTTTTATAATCCAAGTATTTGCGGGCCAGCGTAATATCAGCATAAGAATGCTCGATGTCGCCGGTCCCGATTGGTGCTAATATTGGTTTAATCTACTTGCACAAATCGGTTATCTATTGTTAGTTTAATTCAGGTGTGATTTTATGTATTTCGCCCGGGTTACATCCCGCGCGTTCGGGGCTAATTCTTTTTTGGATATCTTCTGGAGATGCGCCGGCTGGGTAAAAATAAATAATTCGTTAATCGTTTTAATCGCAATATCCTTGATAACTTTAAGGGTCACCCCCAGCCGGACCAGGGAAAGGTGCTTCATCGCCTCTTCTGAAGTAATGGTCTCAGCATGTTTTAAAATACCGTAAGCCCTCATAATCCGGTCTTTGAGTTTTTTATCGTTATCGGCTAATAATTTATCCCGCCAGTTCCTTTCAAATTTAATAATCTCGGGAATAATATTCTGCATCTCATTAATAATTTCCGTTTCGCTTTTACCTAATGAAACCTGGTTGGAAATCTGGTAGAAATCGCCCGAGGCCTGGGTCCCTTCGCCGTAAAATCCCCGCGCCGTATATTTAATCCGTGACAGGGCATTCAATACCTTTTCTATCTGCTGAGACATAGAGAGAGCCGGCAAATGAAGCATCACGGAAATACGCAATCCGGTCCCCACGTTGGTCGGACAGGCCGTCAGGTATCCAAATTGGGCGGAAAAAGCGTACGGAATGTGTTTTTCTATCTGGCTATCAATCTTATCTATTTCTTTCCAGCCTTCGGTCAGCTGTAAACCGGCGTGAATCACCTGCAGACGGAGATGGTCTTCCTCATTAATCATAATGCTGACTTTTTCTTTTTTTTCAATCGCCACCGCGCGGTAGCCGTTCGGACGGGCGTGGTCCTGACTGATTAAATGGCGCTCTACCAGAAATTGCCGGTCAAGCGCCGTCAGGTCTTTCATCCGGAAATAAATCAGCCCGCCCGGCTGATCCGTTCGGACGGGTTTTTCATCAGTTCCATTCTTACCACCCGCCTGTGGCGCCCCCAAATCATTCGGGGTCTTTGGCGCCAATAGTTCCTCCGGTAAAGAAACAAGTTCCAACTTTTCTTTAATAAAACTTTCGATATCGCCTCTCTGCTTGGCATTAGCGTAAGTCAGAAAAACAAAACCCCGGACGTTTCGGGCCAGACGCAGGCGGGTACTGATAATAATATCAGAATCCGGCCCCTCGCCTTTTAACCAGGCCCCGATCTGGTTGGCAAAATCATCTATTTTCATTGTTTGCTCTACTAACGATTACACAGATTAAAAAATGCAACCGCTTATATATCTTCCTATCTTAATCTGTGTAATCTACTTAAAATCAATGTAATCAGATCATTTCTGTTCCTTTAATTTCTTGATTTTATCGCGAATCTCAACCGCTTGCTCAAATTCTTCCGCCTGGACCATCCGCTCTAATTCACGTTGCAATTCCTTAATCTCCTTCTCTTGAAGAAACTCCCGACTGACCTGGGTCGGCATCTTACCACGGTGCCAGGCCGAACCATGAATCTTCTCCAGCAAAACGCTTACCCCTTCTTTAAAAACCTCATAGTCTTCGGCACAACCAAAACGGGCCTTTTTCTTAAAATCAGCATAGGTAATACCGCAATGAGAACATTTAATCTGGTCCATTTCCTTGCTCAGTTTACCCATTAATGGCTCAATCAAACCGCCCAGGACCTCCGCAATGGAAAATTGCATCTTATAAGGAAATCCCTGCTTCTGGGCGCATTCTTCACATAAGTGTAATTCTTTCTGAATATTGTGATTGACGATCTCAGTCAGATGAACCGTCGCATTTTTTTTCTGACAGCTTTCACATAACATAAGTTTAACCTACTAATTAATTATGATTATCTATTCGTGTTAATTCGTGTTCTTTATTTCTTTATTTTTATAATAACACGCCCCGCAGCTCGCCGACTCCCAGACACACACCCGGCTGACTTTTATTTTTTTACTTTTTAAGCGCCCCTCAACCTGCTCGTATAACAAACGGGCCAGGTTCTCGGTCGTGGGATTAAAATTCCTTCCCTTGGGGCTGAATTCCTTCAACTCATTCAGATAACGGTGGTCAAATTTATTAAGCACCTCGTTAATATTTTTTTTCGCCTCTTTAAAATCAATTACCATTCCAGACCGGGTTAATTCTTTTTTGCCCACCGATTGCAGATAAATTTCCACCTGCCAGTTATGCCCGTGGAGCCGTTCACACTGCCCCCGGTACCGGCGCAAATTATGAGCCGCCGCAAATTGCGTCCTGATAATTAATTAATACATATTGATCTACGCCACCATAAATATTAAGCTACGGGCGTATAAATCG
>CAKKQI010000463.1 GCA_919901895.1 Candidatus Brocadiaceae bacterium
ACTTATATCGGAAACGGCCCAAACTTTATGGTTAAAGCTATCGCTGAAGAATCCCGGATAAAAATGCCGTCATTCTTCGGATATATGGTGTATTCCATCTTGGTTCTTATTCCGATTTTTATCCTGACTACGATTGTATTCTTCTAAATATGCAAAATGACAGTGTCATTTTGCATATACGCACACTTTATTCCGGCCGGTTTGTTTGGCCTGATACAACGCCTGATCGGCCTGCTGAATCAGTTCTTTGATATCAATCATCTCTTTTTTATATTCGGCGGCGCCAAGACTTGCGGTGACTTCAATAAATTTGGGTTGCTCATCATCAGTTGATTCGTTTCCATGACCGGTTCCGTTAACGGCCGGAGCGTTAAATTTCTGTCCGGCAATTTTTTTACGTAATCGTTCGGCCAAATTCGTTGCCCCAGCCAGCGGGGTATTCGGTAAAATTATGGCTAATTCCTCACCGCCGTAACGATAAGCCGAAGATGTAGCCCGAATACTTTTTTCAATCAATCGGGCAACTTCTTTTAAAACTACGTCGCCGGTTAGATGACCGTAAGTATCATTGATAGATTTAAAATGGTCAAGATCCAGCATAATCAGGGAAAGCGGTTGGTTATGGCGCCGGGCAATTTCAAAGCAAGTGTGTAATTGCGTCAGGAAATGACGTTTGGAAAAAAGATTGGTTAGACCGTCCGTAATCGTTCGCTGGTAAAGGTCCGGCGTTTTAATGGCTAACGCCAGAATTTTATTGAATTCCTGGAAAATTGATTGCAATAATCGGATCTGTTTAGTTTTTTCCTGCGATGAACCTTCCAGAACGGTTTTAATTTTAAGAACACCGATGACTTCCCGGTTTGCCACCAGCGGGCAGGTCAGGTCTAATTCATCCTCCTCGGTTAAAAATAAGATCCGGTTATGCTCGGCTGATTCTTTAACATTTTTGGAATCGTAGGGAACGGTGCGGAAATCCGATTCAAAATAAGTTTTATCGCCTTTACGCTGGGCTAAGGGGAAGAGGGTGTTATTTTTCAATTCACCCGGCGCTGAGACCGAAAATATCATTATTTCATCCGTATGAGTCTGGGTGGCCGTAGTATGCGGTGCGTGTAATGAATTAAGCAAATGAGCCGTGACTTCGAGCGTTTTTTTCAGGATGGTTTCAAAATCAACATCCTGGTTAAGAATCAGACTGATTTCCCGCGTGGCGGAAAGGAGTTCTATTTTATTTTGGAGTTCCTGGTTCTGGGTTCTTGATTCCTGGGTGATATTTTCTGTTGCTTTAGTTTTAGTTTTTAATTTTTTATTTTCCCAGATAACCAGGGCGAGCAGAGCGGCTAAGAGAATGGCGTAAACGGCGGTCAAGGCGGCCAGGGACGTTAAAATCGGTGGAAACGATTTAAAAAAATGAGGGCTTTGATAAGTTTCCGAATAATGATAAATCGCGGCGAGGGCCAGCGTCGCGATTGGAATGGCGCCGACTAAAAAGATAAAAAGTAGTTTTTTAACCATGCTTTTTGATTCAGTCTGAATAGCAGGTTTTGTTATGGTGGAGCCAAAGGCGCCACCTGTTTTTCTAATTTAGTTATCGTTTGTTGAGAAAGACCTACTTTCTTTAATTCATTTATGTCTTTAAATAAACCATATTTGGTGCGATGTTCAACTATTTTTTTAGCCCAGAAAGGTCCCAGGCCGGATAGCAAATCAAGTTCTTGCCAACCGGCCCGGTTGATATCCAGCCGGAAGAAATCCGTCGGTTGCGTAAATAACCCGGGCGGTTCAGAACAACTTCCTATTACCAGATGAATAAAGATGAGCAATTGCAGAAGTAATATTAGGATCAATAGGGTAATTTGTTCGTTTCTGGTGTACATAAATTAATTGGTTAATGATGACACTCTGTTTCCGCTTCCGTTCCGTTCCGTTCCCGTCCCGCCGGGGCGGAAACGCAATATCATGCCTGAGGCAGACCCGCCTCCGGAGGGAATTGCGTTGTCTACCTGATAATCTTATTTCTGTTCTCGTGCTAGCCAACGACCCCGCCGGGACGGGGTCGTTGATTTGAATTTATGAATAATGCGGATTTACCAGGTTCGGTGGTTTTTTACCGCCCAATCCGGCGATTAAGTTTTCGGCGGCTAGCCCGGCCATTTTATTTCTGGTTTCTGTCGTGGCACTGCCGAGGTGCGGCAGAAGAACGACATTGTTTAATTTTAATAATCCCGGATGGATGGCCGGTTCGTGTTCATAGACGTCAAGTCCGGTTCCGGCGATAAATTTGTTTTTTAAAGCCCGGACTAAAGCCGGCTCATCCACGACCGGTCCGCGAGCGGTATTGATTAAATAAGCAGATGGTTTCATTAATCTTAATTCTGCCGGTCCGATTAAATGCCTGGTTTGAGCGGTCAGCGGTGTGTGGATGGTAACAAAATCAGATTCTTTAAGCAGTTTTTGTAGACTGACCAATCTGGCGCCGGTGTTCTTTTCAAATTCTGTTTTCCGATGCCGGCTGTTATAAAGGAGTTTCATATTAAATCCCTTGGCTTTAAATCCGACGGCCTGGCCGATCCGTCCGGCGCCGATAATTCCCAGGGTTTTATGATGGATATCGCTGCCCAGGAGCCGGGTCGGTCCCCAGGTTTTGAATTTACCGGAGCGGACAAAACGGTCTGATTCAACAATCCGCCGGGCGCAGGCAAAAATTAAAGCCCAGGCTAATTCAGCCGTGGCATCGGTCAGGACATCAGGCGTATTGGTGACCATTATTTTCTTTTTCGTTGCGTAGGGCACATCAATATTATCATATCCGACCGCGTAAGCAGAAATGATTTTTAATCGTTTGCCCGCATCAATGATTTCCTGATCAATTTTATCAGATAAAAGACAGAGCAATCCGTCCTGGTCTTTAATCCGGCGGAGCAGTTCCAGCCGCTGGACCGGTTTATCCTTAAGATTAAGGCTGATGGTCAAGCCGGCCTGTTTTAACCGATTGATTCCCGCCTCAGGAATTTTACGGGTGATATAAATTTGTTTTGGTGACATCAGGGAATATTCTATTAATAGCGATTAGGCGGTTGTAATTTAATAACATTTTCTATGATATCAATAACTTTGAGTCGTTTTGCCCATTTGCGTAAGTAGATCAGATCCAATTGTCCTTCCTGTATTTCTAAAATTCCTTTAATATCGGTCAATTGCCGTTCTGATGGTGTCATGTGGTACCAGAGGAGTTTAGCCAGAATAAGGTCTTCCGGGCTGGGTAACCAAGCGGAAAGGCCAGGGATTATTTCGCCTCGTCTCCGATGGTTAAAAAAGTCACGATTAAATTCATCATCTTTCAATGGCCAAAAATCTACTTTTATTCCTATTGCGGGATGAATAACATTAAACATTATTTTATCATGGAGTGATTCAACAATTGATTGTTTATCAATATGAAAATCTTTTTCAAAAGTTTTGACCAGCGGTTCAATTTCTTTAGTAGTTAACCTAACGATAATATCAAGGTCGTGGGTTAAACGTGGTAGGCCATAGTAATTACTGGCGATTGAACCGGTAATACAATAACGCAATGAAATTGTTTCCAGGCGCGTAATTACATCCCGGATACAATCAGCCTGTTCCACGATTCATCCTTTCTTTTAATTTATTCCGGAATTCTTCTTCGCTGAGATTAGGAAACATCTTCCGGATGCTGGCGGAAATAATTTGTTTTGCCAAATCATAGAGTTCGCAGCCGATTTGTAAGCGTTCGGCGCCGCTCATTCGCCGGTAAATCTCGATCTGTTTCCGGGCGCCGTCAAAGGCTACTCTGCGAAGTAGCGCTTCGTTACGTAGCAGGAGCCGATTCAGTTTTTTATGTCTGTTTTCTGATTTCATTGTGTTGTTAATTATAGCACTTTAAACAGGTGATGCAATATAAAATTTTCAGGCGGGGTGGATAATTCAAACTTTTCTCTTGTTTGGGGCGTATAATTAAGGTAGAATATTAAAACCCAATCCTAATATTAATTTTTCTGGTAGCGTTGGGCTTTATGTCCGACAATCAGAGCGGGACGTAAAGTCCCGCGCTACCCAGATGAATATCGAGCGGTGTTATTCGGATAGGTTCTAAATATCTTATTTGATTGGTGTGATTATGATGATGCGAAAAGAGATTGTCGTATTTTTCTGCTTTTTAGGATATTTACTTTTTCTTCCAATTAATCTGGTATCAGAACCGGATACCCAGGGCCAGGATTCCCGGGCCCATATTATTATCAGCGGTGAGGCCAAGGAATTAATTATGGCAGCCCGCCGGGCCGAACAGGCCAAAGATTGGGACCAGGTTGTCAAAAATTATCAAAAAGCAATGGAATTATATCCGAATTACCTTATTCCGTCTAAGGCCGCCGGTTTGCTCCCGATTCAGCGGGCGGAGCAACAGTCCTTACAGGATAAACTCCGTTCCGCTCCAAGCGGGGCGGAGCGACAGCCCTTACAGTCCCGCCAAGGCGGGATCCGTTTCGCCCCAAGCGGGGATGAAGTTTATCTGGGCGTCAAACATTTTTGCCGGGAATCAATCCGGTTGCTTCCGCCCGAAGGGCAGATGGTTTATCGTAAATTGTTTAACCAGATTGCCCAAAAATCTTTTGAACTGGCTGTCCGGCACCAGGACGCGGTTCAGATGGAAGGTCTGGCTGACCGTTATCTTTATACCACGGCCGGGCTGGATGCGCTTAACTGGTCGGTTCAGTATTATCTTGAGAAGGGAAGTTGGTTGGAAGCCGCTTCTTGTCTGGAAAAACTTTTAACGCATCCGGAAACGGCGAATCCCGGTTTAGTTATCGCTCAACTGGGGATAGTTGATGCCAAGGGCGGAGAAAAAAATAAATCAGCTGATTTTTCAGTAAATAATTGGACGACTTACGGTGGAGATAATACCCGGACTAAACTGATGGGTCCTGCTTTTAAAACTAGGCCGCCGCAGGCCTGGTCCTTTCCGCTGCCTCTTCCGAATTTTTCTCTGGCCGAATTTTTGAGTTTTCACCGTCCTGAAATAGCGCCGGATGTTAACAAATATTTACTTTATTGGCCGGTGGTGGAGAATGGAGTTATCTACCTGTCAACCGGTACCGGTATTTATGCGCTTAATTTATTCCCGATAGAATCGGGGCCGGCCCCGATTCTATCGGGGCATGAATTACTCTGGAAGTTTGAAGACATCTCTGCTTCCCGGTTGCTTTTTGAAGAACGACTGATTTTTTCGCCGGTGGTTCATCAAGGATTAGTTTATGTTAATCTGGTTGGAGCGATCAATAAAGAAGACCCGGTTTTAAATAACTTGCTTTACGCCAAATTACCGATTCCCAACCGGATTTTAGCTGCTTTTGATTCTTTAAACGGACGGATGAAATGGAAAGTGGGCGGGTATCCGGACTGGGCCTCAAACTCCGATAATCAGCCTAAGGCGGAGGAGGACGGGGCAAGCGGGAATGACGATTTCTATTTTTTACAAAAGGCCAGTTTTCCGGTGCCGCCGGCCGTGGAAGGGGATATCGGTCAGGGAGCGGTGGTTTATACCCCGGCCATTTATACGGCTAATCCAACGGATTTACCCGAACATTATGTGTGTTGCCTGGATGCTGCGACCGGGCAGTTACGCTGGAAAACTTTTGTTGCTTCCGGCTTGCTGGAAACCAACCTGTTCAATAACCCGACCCGCGAGTCGGTTCCTTTGCTTATTACGGTTGATGAGCAGAATATTTATTATTGTTCTAATATCGGCGTGTTGGCGGCGCTGGATAAAAAATCAGGGAATATTAAATGGATAAAAAAATATCAACAGTATCAGATTCCGCCTACCACTGACTTGACGTCGCCTCGTTTGCCGTTAACCTGGGTAAATAATCCCCTGCTGTATATTTCAAAACCAGGCGGCCCAAACTATTTAATCGGCGCGCCGATTGATTCTCCTTTTCTCTATGTTCTGGAGGCCGATAATGCTAACGAATTATGGAAATGGGACGGTGCCGAACTCGGGAATGGCAGGTATATTTTAGGTGTTTATGAAGGGCTTTTGATTCTTAGTGGAGAAAATAAATTAATTGCCCTGAACATTGCGAAAGAAGGAAAAAGAGAATGGGTGGCTGATTTTAAAGATGACCCGATTGTTGGGAAAGGGGCTTTAACTTCCGAAGAAATTTATTTAGGCACGGTTAACGGGTTATATAAATTAAATGCGAAAAACGGGAAAATTATTAGTAAGTTACCATGGTCCACCGGTTCGGATAACCAGCCGGCGGCGGATGCTTTAGCCGGGAATCTTATTATCCTTGACGGTATTCTTGTGACCGTTTCGGCTCAACGGCTGAATGTTTTTTATGATTATGCCGCAATCGAAAAATGGTTGATGGCTCAGATTCAGGAAAAACCGGATGAACCTCTTTTGCTCCAACGGTTGGGACAGGTCTGCTTGCAGGCGAGACAATTTGAGAAAGCGATTGCTTATTTTAAAAAAGCCATTGAGACCGTAACTCAAAAAACTTCTTCTTCCGACGAACAGCAATTAAAAAACAGTCTCCGGAAATTAATTTTTAATTCTTATCTGGCCCTCGTGGAAGAAATCCAGCGTGGCGTATTGGACCGGGAGAACCAGCTGAAAGCGATTAACTGTCTCAAAGAGGCCGGAAACTGGGCGGTTGATACGAGTTCTCAAATTGAAGTTAATGTCCGTCTGGCCGAATTATACCGGACCGCTCAGGAATGGGATAACGTCGTTGATTTATATCAAAGTTTACTTCAAGAAAATCCCGAGGTAGTTTATCAGACCGGTCAGGTTTGGGAATTTGCCAGGGATGAAATTAATGAACTGATTGAACGACTGGGCCGTCAAGTTTATGC
>CAKKQI010000464.1 GCA_919901895.1 Candidatus Brocadiaceae bacterium
AAACACAATTAACACCACGGCTAAAAATATTATTACCCTTGAAGACCCGGTCGAATACCGGCTGCCGATTGTTAACCAATCGCAGGTTAACCAGGCGGCCGGATTGACTTTTGCAACCGGTTTACGTTCGATTCTCCGGCAGGACCCGGATGTAATTATGGTCGGTGAAATCCGCGACATCGAAACAGCGCAGTTAGCCATCCAGGCCGCCCTGACCGGTCACCAGGTCTTCAGTTCTTTACATACTAATGATGCGCCCAGCACCATTACCCGTTTGGTTGATATGGGCATTGAACCTTATCTGGTGGCTTCCACTTTACTCTGCGCCATCGGCCAGCGACTGGTGCGCGCCCTCTGCCCGCGTTGCAAAAAACCATACCAAGCCGCACCGGACGAAAAAAAATGTTTCGGAATTGAACCGTCCCGGGAACTGACTTTTCATAAACCGGTTGGTTGCAAATATTGCGAACGGATCGGATATCTCGGCCGGACCGGGCTTTTTGAATTATTGACTCTTGATGAAGAAATCCGGGAACTGATTGTAGAGAAAAAACCGTCCTCCACCATCCGGAACGCCGCCATCCGGAAAGGAATGCAAACACTCCGCGCCATCGGATTCAAAAAAATTATTGACGGGACTACCAGTGTGGCCGAAGTAATGCGCGTTACGCTGGATGAAGAACTCTCATAAAATTTTATGCCGATTTACACTTATAAAGCCCGCGATGACAGCGGCCGGATAGTTGAAGGAGCCCTGAATGTCCCGGATAAAAAAACAGCCGCTTTAAAGTTAGCCGAAATCGGACTTTTTACCTCAGAAATCGTTGAGCAAAAAGAAAAACCTCTCTCGTTAAATCAATGGTTTGGGCCGAAAGTCAACCCGGATGAATTGATTATTTTTAACCGCCAGTTAGCCACGATGCTACGCGCCGGATTAACTCTCACGACCAGCTTTAATATTTTAATTCAGCAAACGGAAAACAAACTATTCCGGAAAGTGCTGAGCAAAATTTTTACCGACATCAGCGCCGGAACCACCCTGGCTGAAGCCATCAGTAAATATCCAACCGTATTTTCCGACCTTTACATTAACGCCGTCCGGGTCGGCGAAGAAACCGGCCAGTTAAACGAAGTCCTGGATAATACCGCCGATTTCCTCCAGCGCCGGTCGGAACTCATCGCCAAAATTACAGCCAGTCTTACTTATCCGGCGGTGATCGTCGCCCTGGCTATTCTAGTTATTCTGCTTATGCTTATCTTCGTAATGCCGAGCTTCAAGAAATTATTTGCAGACGCCCGGGTCATTTTGCCGCTTCCCACCCGGATGATTTTGTTTACCAGCGATCTGATTACTTCTTACTGGTATCTCATCCTGGCCGGATTAATTTTAACCGCCGTTACGGTGATTATTTTGGCTTCCACCCGGAGCGGACGGTTCGTGATTGACCGCTGGAAATTAAATCTGCCGCTGGTTGGACCGCTCTTCCGCCGGGCGGCGATTCTCAGGTTTGCCGGCTCATTTGAAATATTGATCCGCAGCGGAGTAGATATTATCCTCGCCTGTGAAATCGTTAAAAAATCAGTCGGCAATGTGATTCTGGAAAAAGTCATGGAAGATGTCCGGATTAATGTCCAGAAAGGCGGCCGGCTGTACGAACCGTTAAAAAACAGCGGAGAATTCCCGCCGATGGTGGTCCAGATGGTTGCCATCGGTGAAGAAACCGGCTCGCTTGATAAAATGTTACGGGTCATCTCGGAAACCTACCAACACCAGTTAGAGCACGCCAGCAAACGACTGGTTACGTTGATTGAACCCATCCTGCTAACCGGACTGGCCGTAGTAATTGCCATATTAGCTCTGGCGGTTTATCTGCCCATTTGGAAAATGATGGAAGTGCTGAGCTAAAAATTATTATTGATACTCCTATAATTAATGTCCGCCTTAGGAAAACCTATCCTTCACGGAATGGTGGCTACCAAAGGAATGGTTTCAACCGAAACAAAATTATTAAAATTTTTAAATTTTAAACTTGACAATTATTTAAATAATGGATATACTTTAATATAAATAATTAAAAATATTAATACATAAATTTTGGCTGCTTCAGACGGACAAAATTTATAAAAGGAGGTCGGCCGATGAAAAACAGGAAAGGGTTTACGATGGTTGAATTGTTGTTGGTGGTAGCCATTCTGGCTTTTCTGGCGGCGATTATCGCCATTGCGGCCAGTAACGTCAGCCAGGACGCTCGTAAAAAATCAATGTACGGCTCTCTTAAAAATGTAAAAACCGCGATGGAAGTGTATTATATCCAGAATAACCGCTTCCCGAATACCGATGGTTTCCAATCGGTCATAAATTTAAGGACGGGCCTGATTTCCGCTTCTAGCAACCGCCTCATTGATTCAATGCCTTATGATTCTTTCGGCGGAACGGCTACAACCAACTTAAGTTACCTCCGTTATACGCCGGCCGTCAATGAAAAAGATACCTACGTGGTTTTCAGCGTTGGACCTAACGGCACCCAGGGAATCACCGCCATTGGAAATGATACGGTTACTCCGGCCAGCGCCGCAACTAACACCGATGATATCTTTGTCACCAATGCCAGAAATGAAGCCTATCAACAGTAAGACGCTCAACCACTATAACTAAGGTTTAAACAGTCCCGCCTTTGGCGGGACTGTTTTTTTTAGCCGGAGATAATTATTTTGAAAAATGACCATCCTGACCAAAATACGATAACAGATTCCGGCAGGGTCTCAAAGCAAATACTAATAACTATTCCGGCCGGATTTACCCCGCTCTTTTGGAGGGCAACCCAACGGTGCCACTCACCCAAAAGGGCTGG
>CAKKQI010000465.1 GCA_919901895.1 Candidatus Brocadiaceae bacterium
AAGGATATCAATTAGACGATGCGGAGGTGGCGATCGTGATCCTGAACTCGGCCGCCGGAGTAGTCAAGATGGTGGTGGATGAATTGCGGACCAAAGGGATCAAAGCCGGTGTTTTAAAACCGCGTCTTTTCCGGCCGTTCCCGGCTGAAGAAATCAGGACGGCTTTAAAAAATGTCAAAGCCATTGCGGTAATGGACCGGACCGATGCCTTCGGGGCCGGCGGAACACCGACTTATACCGAAGTAACTTCAGCACTCTACGGATTAAATAATCCGCCTAAAATTATTAATCATGTCTACGGATTAGGCGGACGTGATCTCCGGCTGGAAGATATCCACGGAGTATATCAAAAATTATTAGAGATAGCGCTTTCCGGAAAAGTAGAACAGACGTTTGAGTATTTGGGAGTAAGAGAGTAGAATATAGATTAGAATTCAGGATTAAACCTTTAGATTGACGAGATAATGCAATTAAGATGACTAAACTAATTCCTTCAGAAATTATCACAAGGAAGATACTGGAGATACAGAGACGGAAAGTAATGTTGGATAAAGACCTATCATTACTTTATCAAGTTCCCACCAAGGTTTTAATCCAGGCGGTAAAACGGAATATCAAACGTTTCCCGCCAGATTTCATGTTTCAATTAACACAAAATGAGTTCGTAAACTTGAGGTCACAATTTGTGACCTCAAATTGGGGTGGACGGCGCTACCGGCCTTATGCTTTTACCGAGTAAGGCGTTGCGATGTTGTCCAGTGTCTTAAATAGCGAAAGAGCCGTATTGGTTAATATCCAGATCATGCGGGCGTTTGTCCAATTAAGGGGTTTACTTCTGACCCATAAGGAATTAGCCAGAAAAGTTGAGATGATAGAAAGACAATTTGGCGAACACGATGAGAAAATAAAGGTTATCTTTGAAGCAATCAAACAATTATTAGAACCGCTAAAGGAAAAAGAAAAAAGACCAAGAATTGGGTTTCATTCTAATAGATAAATATGGAAGATGTACCGAACTATTTAGTGTAATTATCATAGGAGGAGGATGAAATATGTCTTTAAGTTTAAAAGAACTGTCTAAAAAAGAAGAACTTTTTGTTTCCGGGCACCGGCTTTGCGCCGGTTGCGGGGCCGGGACGGCCATCCGGCAGATTATGTTAGCGACCGAAGACCCGGTCGTGATTGTTAACGCCACCGGTTGTCTTTCGGTTTCTACCGCCAGTTATCCTTACACCTCATGGAAGGTGTCCTGGGTACACAGTGCTTTTGAAAATGCCGCGGCCACGATTTCCGGGATTGAAGCGGCTTATAAATCACTCCAGCGCCAGGGAAAAATCAAAGAGAAAATAAAATTTATTGTCCTGGCCGGAGACGGTGGAACTTATGACATCGGTTTGCAGGCGCTTTCCGGTGCGCTGGAACGGGGACACAGTTTTCTTTATATCTGTTACAATAACGAGGCGTATATGAACACCGGCATCCAGCGTTCCGGGGCCACTCCGCTGGGCGCGGCGACCACCACGACCCCGGCCGGTAAGTTGAGTTTCGGCAAAAGCGATTTCCGGAAGGACCTGACCGGTATTATCGCGGCGCATAATATTCCTTATGTCGCCCAAACTACGCCCGCCCACTGGCGCGACCTGATGACCAAAGTAAAAAAAGCATTGGCTCTAGAAGGGCCTACTTTTATTAATGTCCTGGCGCCCTGTCAGCGCGGCTGGCGGAACGAAATGGCTATTTCCTTAAAACTGGCCAAATTAGCTGCGGATTCTTGCTACTGGCCGCTTTATGAAGTGGAAAACGGCGAGTGGCGTTTGAATTATAAACCCCGAACGAAGATACCGGTAACCGAATGGCTTAAACCTCAGGGACGCTTCAAACATCTCTTTACCGAACCGAAAAATCAGGAAGTGCTGGAACGGTTGCAGGCCAGCACGGACTTGGAGTGGGAACGGTTACTAAAAAGATGCGTTCCGAATAATTCCGCAGAACCACTGACCGCAGTCGAAAAAGTCAGTTAAAACTGGTTTTTATATGTCCTAATGGTAGCCGTCCCGAATTAAATTCGGAGCGACGAAACGCTATGGAATCCCATCTTGCCATTGCTGTTGACGTGGGCGGAATGCACATCTCCGCCGCGCTGCTGGATTTAAAAGGAAAATTAACCCATAAAGTTCGTTTGCCTTCACGCCCGCACCAAACCAGTCCGGTTATTATTAACGGAATCAAAAAAGCCGCCAAACAGGTTCTTAAAACTTCCGGTCGGTCAATTTCCGAAATTATCGGTATCGGCATCGGTTGTCCCGGTTCTATTGATGAGCGCGGGATAGCGCTGGCGGCCACGCCGCATATTTCCGGCTGGCGAGGTACCCGCCTAAAACAGGAGATCGGAAAAGAGTTTGGGTTACCGGTGTCGGTGGATAACGACGCTAATCTGGCGGCGCTAGGCGAGAAATATTTCGGCGCCGGCCGAAAAGTTAAGTCGCTCGTTTGTTTTACCTTAGGCACGGGTGTGGGTGGTGGGGTGATTATTAACGGACGCATCCACCGCGGTTCGTTTTCGTATGCCGGCGAAGTGGGACACTTGGTAATTAAAGGGAATAATTTAAGATGTCATTGCGGGCAAACCGGTTGCTTGGAAACATTAGCCGGGGCGGCCGGGGTGGTCCGCCGGGCGACGGTGGCTCTTGAAAATTACATATCTAAATGTCATTGCGACCCCGATCCGCCTCAGGCGGACTATCGGGGGAAGCAATCCCGGAAAAAAAATAGTCTTATTTTTAAAATGGCTCGTGGTAACCTAAAAAACATTACGGCCAAGATGATTTTTGATGCGGCCCGGCGGGGTGACCGTCTGGCTAAAACCGTGGTTCAGGAAACCGGCTGGTATCTGGGCGCGGCGGTTTCGCAGGTAATTAATATTCTTGACCCGGAACTGATTGTGCTTGGCGGGGCGATGGCCCAGGCCGGTGAAATCCTGTTCCGGCCTATCCGGCAGGTGGCCTTTGCCCATATTATTCCATCACCGGTCCGGCGCGTTAAAATTGTCCCGGCTCAGCTGGGCGAAAACGCCGGGCTTTACGGCGCGGCGACGCTGGTTTTCCAGCAAAATGGTTATAATTGTGTCTTATGAAAAGAAATCAAATCGTTGGAATCGTTGGACTGATGATTGGAATCTTGGGGCTGATCCGAGCATTATTCTGGTTTGAAGACACCGATATATCTGCTTTTGGAATTCAGGCGATATTCTG
>CAKKQI010000466.1 GCA_919901895.1 Candidatus Brocadiaceae bacterium
CCGGGATATTTTAAAAAAACAACTGCCGGTTTTGCGCCAGGCGGAAAATATCCATTTCTGCGTGGCGAACGCTGAAAATGCCGCCGGCGGTTCCGGTATCACACCCGCGATCATGGATGAACTTTTGTCTTACGGTATTGATGTCTTGACCAGCGGTGACCATATCTGGAAAAAAAGAGATATCATCCCGGTGATTGAGCAGTCCCCGCGTCTTTTGCGGCCGGCCAATTATCCGCGCGAGGCCGCCGGCAAAGGGTTCGGTCTTTTCACCCTTGATTCCGGGTTAACCGTCGGGGTCATAAATCTTCAGGGCCGGGTTTTCATACCGGCTTCTGATTGCCCGTTTAAAGCCGCTCAGTTAGCCGTGGCTGAACTGTCCAAACAAACAAAAATTATTATTGTTGATATCCACGCCGAAGCCACTTCGGAAAAAATAGCCATGGGCTGGTACCTGGACGGCCAGGTGAGTCTTATTTTTGGAACCCATACGCATATTCAGACGGCCGACGAACAAATCCTGCCGAAAGAAACCGCTTATATTACGGATGTCGGGATGACCGGCCCTTATGAATCAGTGCTGGGGCGAAAAATAGACCGGGTGCTTTCGTCTTTTCTGACCCAGATGCCCAATGAGTTTGAGGTGGCGGAGAATGACGTGCGAATCGGCGGCGTAATTGCCGCGGTCAATAGCGAGACCGGCCGGGCGTTATCAATTAAACGGATTATGGTTAAATGAATCATTATGGTTATTTCGGAAACCCTTAATCTTTTTTCTGATTTGCCGGCCTTCCCGATGTCCATCGGGGGGCCCGAACGTAAAGTTTTAAGTGTTTCTCAATTAACCAATCGCATTAAAACCTGTCTGGAAACCGGAATCGGTTATGTCTGGGTAACCGGTGAAGTTTCCAACCTGCGCCAGCCGACTTCCGGACACCTTTATTTTTCCTTAAAAGACGAATCTTCGCAAATCCGCTGTGTCCTTTTTGCCGGGTCGGCCCGAGGGATCAAGTTTAAGATTGAAGGCGGGCAGGAATTGATTATTTTCGGGCGGGTTTCCTTATACGCCAGGTCTGGTGATTATCAGATTATAGTGGAAAAAGTGGAGCCGAAAGGGGTCGGGGCGCTGCAGTTGGCGTTTGAGCAATTAAAAAATAAACTGGCCCGGGAAGGTCTTTTTGAGCCGGCCCGAAAAAAACCGATTCCGTTTCTGCCACAGCGGATCGGATTGATTACCTCACCGACCGGTGCGGCGATAAAAGATGTTCTTAATATTATTGACCGGCGCTGGGCTGAAGTGTCAATCCTGATTTATCCGGTTCGGGTGCAGGGTGAAGGCGCGGCTGAAGAAATTTCCGCGGCGCTTAAAGATTTTAATACGATGCCCGGTATTGATGTCTTGATTCTGACCCGGGGTGGCGGAAGCGCCGAAGACCTCTGGGCGTTTAATGAAGAAATCCTGGCCCGCCAGATTGCCGCTTCACGTATCCCGGTTATTTCCGCGGTCGGACACGAGATTGATGTAACTATCGCCGACCTGGTGGCGGATAAAAGGGCGCTGACGCCCTCCGAAGCCGGCGAACTGGTGGTGCCGGTAAAAGATGAGGTTGAGAAAACCTTAAAACAGTCATTTCTACGGTTGACCGCATTACTGCAAAATCAGGTGCAAGGGGCTTATCACCGGCTTGAGGTTATCAGGAAAAGCCATACGTTTCGCCAGCCACTGGACCAGATTGAAGAATATTACCAGCAATTAGATGATTTGTTAATGGGTCTGCCTCAACTGGTGGAAAAAAATATACAGGAATGCTATCGCAAGTTACAGATGGGCGCCGGGCGCCTGGAGTCGCTCAGTCCGTTACAAGTAATAAAACGCGGTTATACCGTAACCAAACGTTTTGATAATAATCGCTTGATTAAATCGGTAAATGATATTAAAATTAACGATGAGGTTTTGACTCAGGTAAAAGATGGGAAATTTATCGCCCGGGTC
>CAKKQI010000467.1 GCA_919901895.1 Candidatus Brocadiaceae bacterium
AGTTTTGAGGCGGATTTTGCCCGGGGCGATGCGAAATTGGTGGAAGAGAATAGCGCTTCAGATGGTAATGGTCGGCCCAGTGGAACTGATTTGGGGCGACCCAATACGTTAAGTTTATTTGACCCGGATGATAAAGGGCCGGGAACTCTTTATCCGGATGGCGCTTACTCGGAATGGAAATCCTGTCCGTCTTACAACGCCAGGGATAATTTTGTGGATGCCTATACTCATGAAGCATTATTTAATAAACAACGATTTAGAGGAACCGTTTCCTTCTGGGTTAAATTAAATTATTGGCCTGAAACGACTAAACCACGGATATTATTCAGCGCCAGCAAAAGCAACCTCAAGCAGAAAATCTATCCGCCTCCCTGGTGGTCTCCCCAAGGTGATTTTAATATTTTCGCCCTGATGGCTTTTCCTAAGTATTATCCTGATGTGCAACCGCGCGGTAGATTAATCTGGTTCTGGGATATTGATGCCACTCTGAGTAATGTGCCTGATGAATATATTATTACTAATGATATTACCGAAGGAACCACCGGTCCGAAACAGGAACCAAAAGGATTAGATGCTCATCACCAATGGATGCATGTAGTTTTTTCATGGGATACTAACCCGCCAACGAGTAGTGGGAGCAGTTATATCGGTGGCGCTCATGGGGGGAACCGTGGTGTAGTTGGGAACAAACGGGATACTTTTGCGCTCATTCTTAACGGGACGGACCCGAATAGTGATAATATTTACCAGCCATCAGGAAATGTGTTTCCTCCGATAATTAGAAAACACCTTGATTTTGTTTCTCCTTTTAATTTAATCCGGTTGGGCGAGCGTCATGTTTCCCAGGCATTCAATACTACCGGTGATTTTACGATTGATGAGTTTACGATTCAATTACATAACAGCGTGGCCGATGCCCGGATCTTTGCCCTGGAAGAATACCGGGAAGGACGATATTACAAGGGTGAGGGCGAATTTACTTCTAAATTAATTGAAGTGCCTTTAACGACGACTCTTGTGGCAGGAACTAAAAATATCGTTAGAGCCTGGGCGAACTGGACAGTCTATTACCCGGCTAACTGGGATAAATCAAAAAGAAAACTGGAAGTCCAATTTTTTGACCAGAGTAATCAACCTTTGACCACGGCTACCGGAGAAAATAAAGGAATAGAAT
>CAKKQI010000468.1 GCA_919901895.1 Candidatus Brocadiaceae bacterium
AGATTACCGTGGTCAGTTAACGCCACGGCCGGCATTTGGAATTTTTTGGCAACACTAATAATATCTTCAAAACGGTTGGCCCCGTCCAATAAACTATACTGACTGTGAAGGTGAAGATGAGCAAAATTATTTTTAGGCATAATTTTATTATCCTTATTTCTTTTAAAAAGTCAAAGTAAAAGTATAAGCACACTACTTACCGTCAGGCAGGGATTGAACCACGGATGACACAGATTATCAGCACTGAACCGAAATGATATTTTTTTCGCTTATTGATTATACGGCATAAATATTGCGGAAATCTTCCGGATATGAAATTCTGGATAAAGAAGCGCTGGATTGGATCAGCCGGAGCGAACCCTATCCGTCTATCCCATCCGAATTGGAACTAAGCGAATTTAAAATGCCTGTCCGTCTTACTTTTGATCTGAAGGAATGATTTTAGTTATAATTTCAGATATTGTTTTCAAAAGACGGGAATCATCCGATAAGTCAGAAACCGGTCTTTCGGCCAGTTCCAGATTGGTAAGTTCTTCTTCAAAAGGTAACGTTCCAATAAGCGGGACACCGACATTTTTTATGGCGGGCTCAAGATTTTGAATGCTGTTTTTCACCCGGTTCAAAACTAGATATTTGTTCTTGATAACCAGAAAAGTGAGTTTATCAATTAATTCCTTAATATTTTTTACGGTTTTGAGCCCAATTTGAGTCGGATCGCTGACTAAAAATAGCGTATCAATGTTCTGGGTCGTTTTACGATTAAGATGTTCCATTCCGGCCTCGTTATCAAGCACGACGTATTTATAATTTTTAATAATTCGTTCCATATAACCACGGAGCATATTATTGGCCATGCAATAACAATCCGGCCCCTCGGGTCGCCCCATCACCAGCAAATCCACTCCTTTATTTTCCACCAGCACCCGCTGGAGTTGATATTCTAAGTAAAGAGGTTTATCCATTCCGTCCGGTAAATTACGTAATCCTTTGGTCTCTTCAATAATATCTGCGACGGTGCGATTACAATTAATTCCCAGATGGAGACCCAGGGTACTATTCGGGTCGGCATCGACCGCCAGAATAGGCCCCAGTAACTTGCGTTTTAAGGTTTCAACAATTAAAGCGGCTAAAGTGGTTTTACCGGTTCCGCCTTTACCGGCTACGGCAATCGTGTAAGACATAGATTATTTTAAACTTGGAAATAAGGTTAAATCGGTATGGGGTAAAAACAAAGCCGAAATAAATTCCTCATGGAAAGTATTATCATCGCTGAGTTCCATATAAGTCATCTTATTAGCAATCTCCCGGACTTTATGCGTAGCTGCATAAGAAAGAAGCAGGTGCCGCGCCCCGGCCACCGAGCCGTTTCCGATATAATGGAATTTTTCAGCCGGCAAATCGGGAATCATCCCTAATTCAATACTCTTGGGAATATCAAGAAAATTACCAAACCCTCCGGCAATGTAAAATTTCTGGACATCTTCAACGCGGTAGCCCATTTTTTTAAGTAACGTCCTGGTGGCGGCAAAAATAGCGGCTTTGGAACGGATAATATGATTAATATCCGACTGGGTAATCATAATATCATCTTTAGTCTCGGCATCTTTCTTCCAGACAACTACATACTCCAACCCTTCTTCTCCGGTACGAATGCGTGGTGAGGGCGATTCAGTCATCTTACCCGCCCGGTTAATGATACCGACCCGTTTCATCTCAGCCAGCAAATCCACCAGTCCGGAACCGCAGATACCGCGTGGTTTGGCGTGGCCGATAGTTTCAACCACCGGCTCAAATGTTTCTTTATTTATTTTTATTTTCTGAATGGCCCCCTGAACGGCCCGGGTTCCCGATTTAATACCGCTTCCCTCAAAAGCCGGTCCGACCGAACAGGCGCAGCAGGCCAGCCAATCCTTATTACCCAGCACCATTTCACCGTTAGTGCCCATATCAATGTAAAGAGCCAGTTCATCTTTTTCGGCCATTCCGGAAACCAGCACGCCGGCCGTCACATCGCCACCCACATAACTACTCACGGCCGGGGCGCAGGCCAGCAAGCCGCGCGGATGGATTTTGATACCGACCTCGGCCGCCCGGATAACCGGCACCTCGTTTGCGGTTGGTATATATGGTTCTTTCCGAATATAAGACGGGTCAATATTTAAAACCAGATGGGTCATCGTCGTGTTACCGGCGCACATTACCGCGGTAATATCTTCCAATTTGATATGATGTTCTTCGGCCAGGGAAGAAATAAGATTATTA
>CAKKQI010000469.1 GCA_919901895.1 Candidatus Brocadiaceae bacterium
GGTTGAGTGGTGAATTTCCAGATGGCGTCTTTAAGCCCGGCCCGGTTAGAAGCGGAGATGGGCTGGTTATTCAGGGCGACGATAATATCGCCGTTTTTCAGACCGCTTTTATCAGCCGGCGAGCCCGGGTCAACGTAATCAACCAGAATACCCTCGTTAATGCCTAGCACCCCGGCCAGGTCATTGTCAATTTCCTTGAGAATGAAGAAAGGAAAAGCCGCTCTTTTAAATTTCCCGTATTTAATAAAATGTTCCTTCATAACTTTAGCCACATTAATAGGAATGGTAAATCCGAGTCCTTCGCCCCACATTCCATACGTATTGATACCGATGACTTCTCCTTTTTCATTAAAAAGAGGTCCGCCGCTGTTGCCCGGGTTAATCGGGGCGTCCGTTTGAATTACCTTAGTAAAGGTGTCTAAATCGGTTCTATCAACATTACTAACGATGCCGGCGGTTAAGGTGCGTTTTAATCCATAGGGCATCCCAAAGGCATAACTCCGCTGGCCGGCTTTAACATTTTCAGAATCACCCAGCACCACTATGGGCAGTGGTTCGTTGGTTTCTATTTTAATTAAAGCCACGTCCGGGTCTAAAGAATGTCCGATTACTTTAGCCTGGAACTTTCTTTCATCTGATAAAACAACGGTAATTCGTTTAGCCGTTTCGGTCGGGTCTTCGGGCTGGTCGTTCCACCAGCTTCTTGAGGCCGATGAAACGACATGTCCGTTAGTGATAATATAACCGTTGGGGTCAATAATAAACCCGCTGCCGCCGGCTTCTTCGTGTTGAATGGCCACCACCGTTGGGTCAACCTTTTTGAATAAAACTGCGCCGGCTTCATCCAGACCCGCTTCCGGTGAGACAGGCGAAGCAACAGCGCCCGCCTCGCCCCGCCATAGGCGAGGCTCGCCTTCGGCGGCGAAGACGGCCCGCTCCGACTCGTCGGAGACGAGGCGAGCGAGTCGAGGCGGGGAGTCCCGCTCCAGGCGGGGCGTTTCCTGGGCAAATCCCGTCCCTTTCACCAGAAAGAGCGGGTCGCCCGCAGGCGAACCTCGCCCTAATGGCGGGACAAAACCAGCCGTAACACCCAGCCAGCAAACCCCGATAAAAATAATTTTTTTAATCATTGTCTTTTTTCTCAACTTTCTCCGATTTGTCTTTGGTTCTTTGTCCGATTTTCAGGTTGAGCGCGATATGGGATAACCGGTTATTCGTCTGTAGTTTTACCAGGATGAGCGAAGGTTTTTCCGTCCTGACCCGATCAACGACTTTGATGAAATCGGCCAGGTTATTTACCGGTTGGCCGTAAAATTCCTGAATGACATCACCATAACCGATCAGGCGTTCACCGAACGAACTGCTGGTCGCCGCACTGCTGCCTCTAATCACGCTTGTAACCACTACGCCCTGGCGGGTCAAAAGGTCATAATCAAGATATTCTTGTTCCGTTATTTCCCGGACCTGGATACCGATGTCGTCGGCGGTGAATTCTTTGGGTTTTGGTTCTTTGTCAAACTTGAAAAGAATTTCCCTGGTTTCCGGCGCGCTGGGCTGGTTAGATGAACTAAGGCGGGCGATGGTGAATTTAACCGGGTGGTTTATTTCCGGCGTAAATAATTTGTCAAACTGGGCGAACCCGCGCTTGTTTTTTTTGGTAATCGGTTGGTCGTCAACCGCAATAATCACGTCTTCTCTTTTCAGACCGGCCAGGCCGGCCGGTGAATTTTCATAAACCAGATTGACCAAAACCCCGGTCGGGGGCAATCCCCAGGCCCCGGCATATTCCTCGGTTAATTCGTCGTAAGAAAAACCGGTCCAGGGTTGCTTTTCTTCTAAATCCAGCGGTTTATCCTGGTCGGACGAATGGGCGATTAATTTCTCAGCCGTTTTTACCTGACGGTCAAAGGCCAGTATCTGTGAACCTCTCGCGATGCCGATAACTTCGCCATTAAGATTGACCGCCAATCCACCGCTTTCCCGGTAAGAACTAAATCCATAGCGGTAGTTTTCAAGATTGCCTGAACCGGTTAAAATTACGTCGTGTTTTGCTTCAATTCGGCCGCTGACTACCGTCGGTACAATTAATTTTTCAAAATGTTGTTCTTCGCCTAAGGCAAAGATGTTGATGATGTATTGGCCGGTGGTTACCTGGCGCGAGTCGCCCAGAACCACCGGTTTTAACGGGGTATCGGTTTGAACCTTGATAACGGTAATTTCATTTTCTTTGTCCGCATCAACAAAAACGGCCGGATATTCCGTTTCATCAATCCATACTTTAATACGCTCAATATTTTTTGAGTCATAATAAGATGGGATGATTAAATATCCTTCCGGTTTAAAGACAAAGGCATTTATAGAAGGGCCATAATCAGAATCGGATAGTTTGACGTAAAGAATACTGGGTTTTAATTTTTCGGCCACCTGGTTAAAGGTGCTGCTCATTGCCTTAATCATGGCCTGCTGGTCAATCTTGGTCCAGTCAATGTTGCTGATTGGTTTGTTACTCTGGCAGGACAGGTTTAAAGCAATTAAAGTGACTGCGGTTAATATCAATCTGTTTAGCATAAGACTCCTTCCCGAAATTATTTATTACTTCTATTGTCTTCTTTGCATTTTCTTGGCTAAGAGCAATCCAAATATCCAGATTAGCCGTTGCAAATCAGTATATCAAGATAGACTGAACGGTCAATGATTTCTTCAAACAATCCAGACCTATTGTTTTTTCCGGACGGCGATTTCCAGGTGGGGGGCTGAACCAAGCAGGCATTCTTCGGATTGAAGTTGTAATTCTAATTGAAACAGTTGCTTAAATGTTTCTTTGTTTTCTAATAAGCGGCTGTCCGGCCGCAATGGTAAAACCGGTTTGCCGATGAGCGAGATTACTTCAAAGCCATGAGCGATAAATAGTTTCCTCAATTCATCAGGCGTAAAATAAGTTAACGGGAACTGTTCGGTTTTCTCTTTGGTGAACCAGTGGGTTTGGCCGGTCCGGACCAGTTTTTCCAGTTCCTCTATTTTATTTTGTTCAATAAATACTCGCAGTCCCCCGAATTTATTATCAACGGACGCGATAAAAAGACCGTCTTTTTTTAAAACGCGGGCCACTTCTTTAACGGCCCGGGGCGGGTTGGCGCAGCAGGATAAAGAATCGCCCTGAGCGATTGCTAGGTCAAAATGGGCCGGGGGGAAAGATGGCAGACCTATCCCGTCGTGGGCGGAATCACTGATGTCAGATTTCAGGAAGGTAATCCGGTTCGACAGCCCGGCTTGTTCGGCTTTCCGGCGGGCCGCTTCGATCATCTGTTGTGAAATATCCACCAGGGCAACTTCATAACCTGATTTAGCGAGCCGGAGCGCCCAGTAACCCGTTCCGCCGCCCAGGTCCAGCACCCGTTTCCCTGATAAACGGGGTAAATATTTCTTGAGATTATGCCAGGTGAGTTCC
>CAKKQI010000470.1 GCA_919901895.1 Candidatus Brocadiaceae bacterium
CTGATAACGCAGTAATCGCAATAGACGCAGTAGCCGTAGTAGTCGTTACCCCTGAACCGCCGCTTAAATCCATCAGAAAGCCGTTTCCCTGCCCCGGGTCCGTATCAATAAAATATTCAACCCGTTCTATGTTGCTGAGGTTATCCGTTGCCTCAGTTGACAACCCCCAGTCCCCCTTTACTAAGGGGGAATATCCGGTAATAAAAGCCAGGGGGGCGGTTTTGTCTATGTTGACCGTGATGTTGATACCGGCCGAATTGCCGGCTTTATCGGTGGCGGTTCCGGTGACCACCTGTCCCGCGCCTTCGGTTGTTAAGATAACCGGCGGCGTGATGCCGGCAATCCCGGAAAGGGCATCAGTGGCTGAAAAACTCACGGTAACGTCCGTGTTATTCCATCCGGCGGCATTCGGAAGCGGGATTTGGGTGGCGCTGATAACCGGCGGCGTGCTATCAAGGATAATCGTATCCGAAAAGACCGCAGTCAGCCCGACCCCGTTTTTGTATTCCACGTAGACGGTCTTGGTGCCGTCAGGAGGTGATAGGTTATAGGTTTTAGGTGAAAGGTAAGGCATCCAGGCGGTCCAGTTCGCCGCGTCGTTGCTGAAGCGCATCTGGGTTATGCCGGATTCCGGGTCGGCGGCAAAAAGGAGGAGCGTTACCTCAGTTTTAGAAATTGCCTCGGCCCCGGCTTCAATCATAATTGAGCCGGTCGGCGGGGTGGCATCGGTCTGGATTTTAAAAGACCAGGTCTGTTGGGTCTGGTTGCCGGCGAAATCTTTTACTTCAACCTGGACGGTATGTTCCCCGTTGGTTAAATCGGCGGCTGGAAGATAAGAAATGCCTTGTGCGGTAACGCCGGCCCGGGCGGTGACGTCAATAGTATCTAAAAATATTTTAGCCGTATTTTGATTGATTCCGGTTATTTTATCAAGATAAGAAACGCTGATGGTGGGGCGGGAATTGGTCAAGACCGGGATATCGGTATAGCCGGCTCCATTAGTTAAAGTGCCGTGATTAGTTGCCCAGAGGTCGTTTGAAGTATTATCACCGGTCCACCAGGAGAGCAGTCCGTCGGTCGGGATGACCGAAGTGGCGGCTAATGCGTTAACTTCCGCCTGGTTCAGGAACCGGTTATAAACTGAGACTTCATCAATCAGTCCTTTGAAATAGAGCCAGTTATTGACATAGCGGGCGCCGATGGAATCGGTTAAATTGGCGTTATAAATCCCTGATGGGGTCCAATTGGTGGCGTTCTGGCTGAGGGTGGTCGGGACTGATTGGCCATTAATATACATTGACCGTTGTTGGTTGGCAAAATCCACGGTTACGGCAATATGGGTCCATTCGTCCGGTTTAAGGGAAAGATTGTTATTGTAAATATAAATAACGTGGGTATCGGTCTGGGGAATGGTTGGGGTCCAGGAAAAAACTACGGCCGCTAAGTTGATATAAAGTCCGCCGTAACCGTGGCCGCCGGAAGCGCCGGTGCCCATAATGTAACCGCCGCCCTCGGCCGGCACTTTTACCCAGAAAGCATAGGTGATGGCTGATGATTGCCTGAACGATGAATTTGTGCCTAAGTCAAAATAGTCATTAATCCCGTCAAAACTGAAGGCCGAGCCTTTAGCCCCGCTGCCCGGGGTGGGATAATAGATAATGGGCGGGGTGGTATCTATAATCTCCGGTTCGCCCGGGGCGTAACCTTTTGACCAGCCGTCTTTGACCAAATAAGGATATGAGTCGGTTACATTAGTCGAATTACTATCAACTCCGGCGATAAAACCCGGGACGCTTGTCCGACCCCACCAGTTGCCTTCACGCCGGCTGCTGGACGGATTAAAATAGGAAAGTTCTACGGCTTGGTCGGCATAAACGTTATAAGCCGTATTTCCGTAAATATTATTCTGGTAAACATTATTATTCAAACTCTGAGTAAACACCAGTCCGTAGGGATTTGAAGTGAGGGTGTTATTGATGACGGTATTATTATTGGAAGCGGAGTAGCACCAGACCCCGTAGCTGCGGTTGAATTTAGCGGTGTTATTTTTTAGAAGATTATTGTTGGAACCGTAGAGGAGTTCAATGCCGACATAATCATTTGAGTTAGCCGTATTGTCAGTCAAAATGTTACCGGAACTGGAGAAAAGGGCAATGCCGTAATCTTTTGAGTTAGCGGTATTGGCAGTAAGCGTGTTATTATCGGCGCCGGAGTCTA
>CAKKQI010000471.1 GCA_919901895.1 Candidatus Brocadiaceae bacterium
GAGATTACTGAAGCAACTAAATTATTTATCCGGGGCGAATTTATTAAATTATTTGAATCCCAACATCAGCCATCGCCGGAAGGTTTTATTATTAATTATGACTTCGGCGGTGCAATCGGATTTAAATAAAATAGTTGGTATCCGGGAAGATTAAAACGTTGTAATTCAACTTTATGAATTGAGTAATTTCTCATAAATAAATTTATAACGGGGCACGGTTCTAAACCGTGCCTACAATTTCACACGTTTACAATTCCACGCTTTCTTGTAGGCACGCCCCGATACAATCGGGGCACGAATTTATTCGTGCTCCGCCTCGACGGTTAAACCTAAACCCCTACCTGCCCCTGATGTCCGAAGCCCCGATGACTATCGGGGTTCGGACTCCATCGGAGAACATCGGGGCAGGGACCACCTCGGGCGGAAAGGAGGGCTTCATTCGGCTTGCCCCACCACCCTCTATCCCGTAGGGAGCAGGGCCAGAGGCGGTGGCTAAATAATTACAAAAAGTAAGACGTAAAGATTTTTTTGAAGTGCATCCCTCGTTTCTGGGTAGGTTCAAGCCCTTGCTTGAACCTTATGACGGAAGCAAGGGCTTCCGCCTACCCGGCATATTCATTTATGAGGATTCAAATATTCGGTCAGGTCGATTTTCCTAAAATCTCTTTCGGCGGCCGGAATGAAACCAATGGATAGGTGAATTATTTTCTCCCGGGGCAAGATGACCATTGATTGAATATTAATGACCGGCAGGATCGCTGATTTAAGCACCTTGATCGTCTCGGCTAAACCAATTTTTCCGTAATATCCTTCCGCCTGTTTTTGCATAGCCGCATAACGTTTGTCCCCTTCACTTAATTTCATCTGCTCTGAAATAAACCAGTTGGTGCAATAAAGCAAACCCTTTTCCGGATAACGAACCGCGACATTGTCTGAAGTAAATTCAATCACGGCCGATTGGCCGCGGGCATCCGCGATCGCCAGATTGGTCGGGGCGGTTCGTTTTGTTTCTTTAATAATTTTAACCGCCCCATCAAGATCAGATGTCTCCTCCAATATTTTTCGGAATAACATAATGGAAGGCATCCCGGCCAGATTGGTCGTCCCGTCAAAACTTACCAGCATCGCCAGGGTTAACCCGTCTTCATTAATACCGGAAATAACGCCGGCAAACCCTGGCCAGGTAATCGAGGCAAATGATTTTTTACCGTCCGGCTGGTAAACCGTAATAAGACTGTGGTGAACGGCAATGCCCAGTGACGGGAAATCCAGATTGCGTCCGAAGATGAGCGGTGCTTCTTTGGTAGCCGGTCTGGAAGAAATAATCGCACTGCAAAAAGGCAGGCGCGGCTCGTCAATAATTGTTTGCAGAAGCAAAAGCCGGTCAAAAGAAAGACCGGAAGCATGGCTCATTGCTTCTAATTCTTGCCGGTATTCAACCGGCACAAAAGGTTCCATTGATTTCATACCCACCAGGGCCCTTTTCTTAGGCTCTTCCTGAGCCAGAAAACGGTTCAAGTAGGTATCAATGGATGTGGTCAACTGTGGTTTTAGTAATCGGCCCTGTTGTTCGCCCAATTCAGCCGGCGAACCGCGGAGAATCAGAATCGGTATCTTCTGGTAAATAGGATCTAATATTAATTCGCCCTTTCCGTATTTATTGGGGATAAAATCAGAACGCGGCGTTTTGGAAGCAACATACGGCGGGACTTCAATGAGGCAACAAAAACTGCTGAAGAGGATATAACTAACAATTAAAAAAACCGCTAAAAAAGAAATTCTTTTAACGGCTTTGGTGGCAATGAATTTCATATAAATTATTTATTTAGCCGAATGAAGAATATGATGGAAACCTAAAGGTTTCCTCTACATTATGATTATGCTCTCGGCCTCAAGCGTAGCGGAGACATTTAGGTCTCCATCTGTCTAATATGGACTTTACTCGGCTAAATAATTACAACCCCTCGGTAAACTCGGAGCGGGGAGCTCAGCCGAACCGCACTTCAACTAGACCGGCTCAATGCATCAACGCCAATGAACCCATCGGATCCCATGGTTTTAGCACAACCGGTTTCTCTTTCAAAATCTTCAGCTGTTTAGCCGGCAGGTATTTCTTAGGCACCACCACCTGATACAGATACTCATCAAACCACCGGTCGCTCATCACGAAAAAACCCTTTTCGCCGACCTTGTCGCTCCAGGAGTTCTCCACTTTCCACTTGGTCGGCTGGTTCTTAACCAGATTCACGCCGGTGAACACCATCGCGTGAGTCATCAGACTATCTCCGTAATCCACCCGCTGGGCTTTATTCATCCCGAAACCGGTGCCGAGTAGTTTATCGTATTCAAACATCCGGGTATCCATAATCCCGCCGTCCCGGTAAAGCATCTTGCCGACATCGCAGCCGAACCAGACCGGCTCGCCTTTCCTGATGACCCGGGCGGTGATAGTTTTAAGAATATCTATATCCACATTAAGATACCGGACAATCTGCCCGCCCATGACATTGCCCAGATACTGCACCGTGTACATTTTATTATATGATTTATCTTTAGTCGGGCAATTAATCAGACTAACCATCTCATCAAGGTTAAGATTAACATATTTTTTATAGAATGCCTGCGGGGTCATCGGCTTTGGTTCGCGGTGGAACTTATTCTTCTTGTCGCGGTATTGCCAGTTGAACCCGGCCGGCGGTTCGCCGAAATAAATGACCAGGAGTTTATATATTTCAGCCATCATCTCTTCTTTCCTGGTACGCAGTTGGCTGAGGCGGGCGCCTTTTTGATGCATCTCCCGTAAAATCATCGCATTCTCGCGCAGTTTAAGCGTAACCAGATAATTCACATGACCGGAATTACTGCTGTTTAATGTCTCCGGCATTGCCGATTTGGGCACTACGCCGTAGCGGCTGATGAGATTGGCAAACATATCCCACTGGCCGCCGTCGTTTAAGGGCCCGGACAATAGCCACATCGTCAGCCGGCTCTGGATGGACTCATCTCTGGTTTCAATGATATTCTCCAGGAAATAGTTGGCTTTTTCCAGTTTATCCCAGAAGAAGGCATAATTCTGTGAAAGTTCAAAGTTAGCCAGATTCATCTTTTTCATCGCCCGGAGACGCATGGTATTAAGACCGGCGAACAGCCAGCATCGGCCGCTGGACATCTGGTTGGTCGCCTCACCGGTTTTGACCAGATTGGAAAATGTAAAATCGGTCCCGGCCAGCACCTGCCGGTTCATTGCTACTTCCGAAATCGCGGTCCGGCTCACCGCATTAAGCGCCACCCGGTTAAGCGGATTAGCCCGGAACTGCTCTTCATACTTCCTGATCAGATTATCCGTCAACGCACCAGCCCCGATAGGATCCACTGTTTTTATCATCGCACCACTCCTCTGTTATTATGATTACACTGATTAAAAAAATAGATTACACAGATAAAATCAGCGTCGGGAATCTGTGTAATCTATTCTAAGAATCACTGTAATCATATTATCTCTTTCTGTTAATAATTATACCATTTAAAACTAGACCGATTAAACTTTGCCTTTCTATCCTAAGGGCTGATTCTTATTTCCCCGCGCCGTTTATTTTAGCCAAGAGGTCTTCAGCCAGTTCTTTATCTAACTCCTTAATAATCTTATATTCCTCTAATGCGCTATTACGGTTACTGATTAAAAGATAACTAACCCCAAGACCGTAGTGTGCATCGGCTAAATCAGGCTTGAGGCGGATGGCTTGTTTGAATGATTCAATCGCCTTCGGGTAATCCCCTGACTCATAATAGGCCTTCCCAAGATTGCAGTATGCCTGGACATAATCGGGCTTGATACGGATGGCTTGTTTATATGATTCGATCGCCTTCGGGTAATCCCCTGACTCATAATAGGTATTCCCAAGATTGCAGTGTGCATCGGCATCAGGCTTGATCCGGATAGATTGTTTGTATGATTCAATCGCTTTCGGGTAATCCTCTGACTCATAATAGGCATTCCCAAGATTGTAGTATGCCTGGACATAATCAGGCTTGATGCGGATGGCTTGTTTGTATGATTCGATCGCCTTCGGGAATTCACCTGACTTTTTATAAGCATCCCCAAGATTGCAGTGGGCCTGGACATAATCAGGCTTGATACGGATGGCTTCTTGATATGACTCAATGGCCTCTTTATATTTCCCGTTTTCATATAAATAATCTCCCTGGAAATTCCGGCTGTAAGCTGAGGTGGAAAAATCTTCAGCAAATTTTTCCATAGAAGTAATCTTCTTTTCCGATACCTTATTTTTGATAATATTTATCGGCACCGCAAAGTTAAGACTTTGGAGGTCCGTTAGCATAGAAATAGAAGCCACTACGCCGATGACCTCACCGGCTTCGTTAAAGACCGGACTACCGCTACTTCCATGCGAAACGGGAGTGCTGATCTGAATGCCTTTCTGATTCCAGCCCATCTCTTGCCGCCCGATGATAACGCCATCGGTTATTATAGAATTTTCTAACCCTCCCGGGCTACCGACAACATAAACATTTTCACCAAGTTTAATCTTATCCGAATCACCTAATTTAACTATAGGTAAATTTTCACCCTTAGCCTTTAATATAACCAGATCATTAGCCGCATCGCTATAAAGTATTCCTTCGGCTTCAAGGTATTTGTCTTTAGCAATCTTAACCTTAATTGATACGGCATCATTTAGCACATGCAAGTTAGTCATAATTGCCCCATCGCTCCGCACAATAAAACCGCTGCCCTTTCCAATATATTTAGCGTCTTGGTCATAGGTCATAATTATCACTACGGCTTGATGATGCTGCTCATAGATTTTATCGGCCTGCCCCGATACAATCGGGGCCTGAGCCGTGATGATCTGCGGCCGGGCCAGAATATATAGGCCGATTAAGAAACTAATGAGGTATGGCTTTGCTCTGATGAGAGAGTTGAATCCTATTTTCATCACTTTTGTATAACCGAGGTTGAGACAACCTCGGTTACTCCTTTAGGAACTAAGTTTAATCGGTTTTACATACCTCTTAACAGTCTATCTAAATAATTATAAGCCCCGATAACAATCGGGGCAAGTGACCGATATTTTACTATGACAACCAAAAATAATCAAGATATCGGATAAAATGAGATTAATGGAAAACGGTAGACGACGCAATTTATTGCGTCGAAATCTTAAAATTAACCCCGAAAGCATTCGTAGTTGTCTACCATATGGCGCTGGAAGACGCCATGGCGCAAGGCACAAAATGAGGGTTTCGCAACAATCTCGAAATAGAAGATTAAAATGAAAACTTACCAGATGGCCAGTCTGATCGCAGGTTTGCTAATGACCATCCATCAGACTTCCGGAGGCGGGTTACTTTTTTTATTTGGAATTACGCTTTCTTTACGATATGATAACCTTATGTATCAATTCGCTTACAGCACCAATGCTTTTACCGGATATCCGCTGGTAACAGCGCTAAAAAAAATAAAAGAAATCGGTTTCACGGGTGTGGAAATAGTGTTTGACCAGCCGCATTTCAGGACACAAGGCGTGGCGATCATTCCGGCCCCGCGATTAATAAAAAAACTATTACCGCTAAATAAACTCGTTGTTTCCAATATTAATGCCAACACGGCCAGAATGTTAGATCACCGATTACAGATTACAGATTACAGGAAATCTGCAATCTCCAATCTAAAATCGACCATCTCCAAATCTGAACCGACCTTAATTTCGCCTGAAATATCTTTCCGCCGGCGGCGGGTTGAATACAGCAAACGGGCAATTGACCTGGCTCATTTTTTAGGCGCCTTAAACATCAGTCTGACCGGCGGTCCGCTTCCTCCGGAAACCTCCACTCGTCAAGCCCTTTGTTTTTTCCAGCAATCATTGGAAGAAATCCTTGATTATGCCGCCGCAAAAAATATCAGGGTCGGAATTGAATACGAACCCGGGCATCTGATTGATAACGCCCGGAAAACTTTTTCCTTAATCAAAAAAATTAATCATCCGCTGTTGGGAATAAATCTTGATATCGGCCATTCCGCGGTGGCCGGCGAAAAACCTGATGAAATCATCAAAAAATTTGCCGGCCGCATCTGGAACATTCACATAGAAGACATCAAGAACCGAAAACATTTTCATCTCATTCCGGGGAAAGGCCATCTAGATTTTTTTAGAATAAAAAAATCATTGGAGGAGATTAATTATCGCGGCTGGCTGACTGTGGAACTTTATACCTATCCGCATCAACCCATCCGGGCCGGCCGGGCCGCGTTAAAAAAATTAGAGACCATATTTTAACTTAATCGCATCAGCCATAGGACTGATTTCAGCCGCAGGACTGACTCGTCCTTTGGCGAGCGTC
>CAKKQI010000472.1 GCA_919901895.1 Candidatus Brocadiaceae bacterium
ATCCCTACGTCAAATTGGGCGTGATGGATTATATTTTATTCAGCAAACCGGATTAACCGATAAATTTATTTTGTAAACTAATCATAGCCTAACAGGGAAGATTTATGAAGTGCAAAAAGATTAACTGCCGGCTTTCAGATTACATTGATCGGCAACTTCCCGAAAAACAGATTGACTTAATCGAAAACCATCTTAGTTCTTGCGAAGAATGCGCCAGGGAATGTACCTATCTAAAAAATTTAGAAGGCCTCTTGAAAGAGCAGCCGGTTTTTGAGCCATCCGAAGAATACTGGGACAACTATGTGGAAAACCTCCGTAAAAAACAGAGCCGCTACCTTGATATCCCTTTTAAGGAATCCTCTTCCCGCTGGTCGATCCAAAGAATAAAAGAGTCTTTTTTGTTCCGGTCCAGAGTATCCTTAATTCCGGCTTTCGGCTTGATGGTCTTACTCGCTTTAGGGCTGACCTACTTTATTCAGAAGATTCAAGAATCGGATCCAAAAAGTTTGATCGCACCGATTCCAGATTCGGTTTCAGTCCAACCGACGAAAGCAACAGATTTCGCGGCACTTCAAAAACTGATTAGGCAATCGGGCGTAATTAAAGATGGCGAGGAAATTATTAATGTGGTTTTTGAGAGTAACGAAAAAGAAGAAGTCCTGTTAATCGAAAGAACGATCTGGATGATCGAAAAAGTAATTAATATGCAAAAACCTGATGAAATGGATCTGAATTTTATAAGATTCACCGTCGCGAATAATAAGATGTTGGCTCAATTCGGCCAATTAAAAGAAAAGTATGCCGACCAGGATATCGCAGAAAAGATTAAAAATATGAAGGAGCTTTTAAGTATGATTTCGGAGAAACGAAATGATGAAACTCCGATACCACAAGATAATTTCTGAGCCGCCGTTTACGTAGAGACATCCTATAATGAGAGGATGTCTGATAATCCCCTCGGCAGGCTCGGGGCGGTGAGCGAAGCCGAACCGCTGTGTAATCGGTTTCAATCTGTGTCGCCTCATCCCGCCTGGTCGGGAAGAGGCGGGTAATCAATTATAAAAAGGATCAGAATATGTTTAAAATAGGTTGCCTGGCCGGTAGTCTCGCGGCATTTTTATTTTTGCTCAGGCCGCCGGTCCTGGCTGAGGAAACTCAGGCTCCGGTTTTCCCCGATGATTCTGCTTATGTGGAAAAACTGATGGATGAAGCCATCAGTCTTTCCCGATGCACCAATCCTCAGGAAAAAGCAAAACTACTGACTGAACTACTTCAGGAACGACTTAATGAACTAAAGGTGCTTCTGGAAAAAGAAAATCAGGGCAAACTATATATCGGCGCCGTGATAAAAGCCTATCAGGGGCTGTTAAAGGAGACGGAACAGAATATCAAAGCCGGCCAGAGGAAAAAACTAAACCTGAACGAGGCGGCCGGCTTAATGAAAGAACGGCAAGCCGAATTCTCTAAGTTTTTAGCCCGGTTAAAAGACAAGGGAGTAAAACCGGTTGAACACGGTTCTTCTTCTATCAAAAAAGCCTTGCCGGATGAGCCGGCTTACGCCGATAAGATCATCGAAGAATTTTTAGAACTGGTCATATCCCCGGCTGATATCGGTATTGGGAAAATCAAAAAACTTGATAAAATATCCGGAGAACGAATTAATGAAATCAAGCAACTGGTGGAGACTAAAAAAGGTAATCCTGACCCATCCCGGATA
>CAKKQI010000473.1 GCA_919901895.1 Candidatus Brocadiaceae bacterium
AGCGCGGCCGAATTCATCAGCGACTTCCACCTGAACCGTGCTAAGTTAAAACTCCTGGACGTCGGTTCGGGCGAAGGATACCTTAAATTCTTCTGCGATTTCGGACAGATTGACTGGCACGGGATTGAAATCTGGGAAGAACGATTCAAGATCTGTCAGGAACTTGGATATCAAATGCATCGTTGTAATCTTGACACCGAACCGCTTCCGTTTGATAATGAATCCTTTGATGTGGTCGTAGGCAGTCATGTATTAGAACATCTGGCCAACCGCTCGTTCTGTTTACAGGAAATGGGCCGGGTTTTAAAAACCGGCGGAATGTTAATCCTCGGCGTCCCGATTAAACCAATTATTTTGAGCCATCTGGTCAGGTTCGTTTACCGTTTTAAACCAAAAGGCAATGGTAACACGATGTATGCCTTTGATATCCGGTCAATCAAAAAATTATTGACCCACAGTTTGTCCACCTATGGCGGATTTGAAATTATGGATATCCGCGGATTCCGCCTCATTTCCGCCCGGAGAATCACCAACTGGGAAAACTCCGAGGGCTTTTATAAATTCAATACCTGGTTTGGAAAACATTTTCCCGGACTAACGCCGGAAGTCAACCTGGTCATTCGGAAAGTTGGAAGATTGTCCGCCAGAGGACAAATCCAGCCAAAGGCGGGAGAATAATGTTCAAACTACCCCTCTTTCCATTATTCCAATATTCTATTATTCCATCTTTAGAGAGGTGTCTATGTATCTGATTGTTTTTGTTACCACTCCATCGGAAAAAGTGGCCGTAAAAATCGGACGCGCCGTGGTCAAGCAGAAATTAGCCGCCTGCGTTAATATCATCCCGAAAATCCGCTCGCTTTATACCTGGCAGGGAAAATTTTATGATGAACGCGAGGCACTGATGATTCTTAAAACCCGCCGGTCGTATTTCCCGAAACTCGCCCGGGCCATAAAAAAACTTCATCCTTATGAAGTCCCGGAAATTATCGGCCTAAAAATAGACCGCGGGTACAAGCCGTATTTAAAGTGGTTACTGACCAACACCCGCCCCGCCAGGTAA